>CAZIGZ010000003.1:84926-99130 GCA_964538835.1 uncultured Chitinophaga sp.
TGCCCGGTTACAGTCACGTCTTCCCCTGCGCTTTGAAGGAATCTGGGCATGAGAAAGATGCTTGCCGCCTCCTGTGTCATGGTGCTTCAGTTGCTCCAGCTGTGCTCTGTCACGAACGCACAGGTGCTGGAGCCGAAAGCTCAGCTTGAGCGACAGACTTTCTGGGTGAACAGGGACTGGGACTGGTATACGAACAACATTCCGCTGTTCGAATGTCCTGACAACGACATCACGACCACGTGGTACTATCGCTGGGAATTGATGACTCGGCATCTGACTTACGGTTCGCCGAACAGCGGATATTCGTTCACGGAGTTCATCGATCGACCGTTCTGGTCAGGGGCCTATGGAGCCATCAGCTGTCCTGCAGGTCATCAGCTGTATGAGGCACGCTGGATGCGAACGCCGGTTGTGGCCAATGATTATTCGCGCTACTGGTTTCGCACGCCGGGCGCTCAGCCTCGCAACTACAGCACGTGGCTCGCTGACTCTGTGTGGGCCGTGCACGAAGTTCATCCGAACGAAGCTTTTGTCCAGGACTTGCTGGCAGACCTGATTCGGAACCATGAAGGCTGGGAAGCTCGTCATTTCGTACCGGAAGTCGGCCTGTTCTGGCAGACGGGCCATGATGACGGAATGGAGTTCAATATCAACAGCCGGCAGACTCGCGACATCCTTCGAGGTGCTCCGGGCTTCCGTCCAAGCTTCAACGCCTACATGTATGCGGATGCTCTTGCGATTGCAAAGATTGCACGACTTGCGGGAAAAGAAGATGTCGCGACAACCTACGAAGCCAAAGCCACGTCGCTGAAAAATCTGGTCGAGTCCAAACTGTGGGACGCACGTCGAGGCTTCTTTCTGCAGATGTATCGTGACGATGAAGAACGCGACGGTCATAAGATTCAGAAACTGACTCGAACCTACGAAACCGGTCAGTTCGCCGGCAGTGAACATGGACGAGAGTTGATCGGATATGTTCCATGGCAGTTCAATCTTCCTTCGACGGACAAAGGCTTCGAGGATGCCTGGAAGTATCTGATGGACCGTCACTACTTTGCCGCAGATTTCGGACCGACAACGGTGGAACGTCACGACCCGATGTTCCTGCTGCAGACATCCTGCTGCTGGTGGAGCGGTCAGTCATGGCCTTACGCCACATCACAGACTTTGAAGGCACTGGCGAACGTGCTTCAGAATCCAGCGTATCGCGACCGCAAGAATGCTCTGCCGGTCTCACGCAGTGATTACGTGGCTCTTCTGCAGACCTACGCGAAATCTCACCGCAAGAATGGTCGTCCGTATCTGGCGGAAGCACTGCATCCGGATACCGGGTCGTTTGAAGGCCATGATGGGTACAACCATTCAGAACACTACTTCCATTCCGGGTTCTGCGACCTTGTCGTGACAGGTCTGGTCGGACTGCGACCGTCCGATGGTCCACAACTGGAGATCATGCCGCTCGCGACTGAAAACTGGCCATGGTTTGCACTGGACCGGCTTCAGTATCACGGTCATGAACTGACGATTTTCTGGGATCGAGACGGAAGCCGTTACGGCAAGGGTGCCGGCTTTCATGTTTTGGCCAATGGAAAAGAGATTGCACGAACGGATTCCCTGGAGCCAGTTCTCGTGAATCTTCCTGACGCACCGGCACCTGCCGAAGCCCCTGGCACATCTGCAGCGGCACTGGATGTCAATTTCGCGGTCAACAATGACGGCGATTACTATCCACAGATTACGGCGACTGCAGTTCAGTCCGGAACATCACCGGCCAGGCTGATTGATGGCAACTACTGGTACGATCTTCATCCTCCCAATCGCTGGACGTCGCTTGGGTCTGCGTCTGCAGAAGACACGGTCACGATCGATCTGGGAATGGCTCGTCCAATCCACACGATTCGACTGTATGTTCTGGATGACGGCAAGGACATCGTGCCGCCAAAGGGATACAGCATTCGCTATCGCGACGATGATGCGTCAGCATGGAAAGAGCTGAAGACAGAAACTGTCCTGCAGGGTTCTCGCGCGAATACGATTCAATTTCCGGTCACCAGCCTGCGGCAGCTGGAAGTCACATTTCAGCACGCGGAGAATGGCAGAACCGGCCTGACGGAGATTGAGCTATGGGGCAAAGCGAAGCGTCCTGTGTCTCCGGCTCCTGCTCCGAAGGGGAATCTCGCCTTTCGTGCTGCCGGCGCGGAGTATCCTCGTCTGACGGCTTCTCACACGTCGCGATACGATCGGCTGGAAATGGCGAACGATGGACGCATCGCGTTCGGCGCGACTCCACACAATCGATGGACCAGCTATGAATCCAAAAACACCGTGGACTGGCTGGAACTGGAGTTCGAAGAGCCGAAACAGGTCAGCAGAGTCGTCGCATTGATCTACGACGATGGTGGCGGCGTACAGGCTCCGGTGTCATTGAAAGTCGAATGGCAGAATGGTGATGACTGGGCACCAGTGAGCAATCTCGCGGCAAACCCTGCAAAGCCAGCAGGCGGAGTCGCGAATACTCTCACGTTTGAACCCGTGACCGCTCGTAAGCTTCGAGTGCTCTTCGAAAACAAGGGCAACAGCCGCAGCGGCGTCACGGAACTCGAGGTGTGGAAGGAGTAGACTCGCAAACTCCGGCGAATCTACTCCGTCCAGTTGCAGCGTCCCAGTTGTGTGTGATTTGTTGTCGAGTTTCAGTAACGACTGAGACAGTCGTTCTGCATTCCGGCAAGTTTTCGGCTGGTCGAACTACTCGATGTAAACGAACTCATTCATGCTGAAGATCGTCTGACAGAGATCGATCAGTGCCTGGTAAGCCGAGTCGCTGGCACCGGTGTGAGCCGCCGTTTGGCGAGTCAGGAAGTCCTTTGCTGCGAGGACTTCCTGATCTGACGGCTTGCGTCCGAACGCCATTCTCCAGGCCTGCTGAATAGCCACGACAGGGTCCGACGCGTTGAGACGACTGGCAAACGAAGCCGCATAATCCCGTCCCTGAGCACTGTTCATAAACATCAATGACTGCGGTGCAATCGTCGTTACGGGTCGCTGACCGATGCTGACCAGATGTTCGGGCCAGTCGAACAGCATCATCATGGGAATCAACTGGCTTCGCTTGATGAAGAAGTACACACTGCGGCGAGTCATGTTTTGGTCGAGCGTGCCGGGGCCAAACTGCGTACGGTCCAGCTTGCCGGACACGGCCAGGAGCGAATCACGAATCGCCTCGCCTTCCAGACGTTTCGGCGATCGTCTCCACAGAAGGGTATTCTCACGGTCTATGCTGGCTCGCTCTTCATCGTGAGCACTCGACTGCATGTAAGTCTGGCTCGTCATGATCAGCCGGTGCATTCTTTTCAGCGTCCAGCCATTCTGAACAAGATCGTTTGCAAGCCATTCCAGCAACTCCGGATGCGACGGTCGCTCACCAGAGACACCAAAGTCATTCGGAGTCGACACGATGCCACGTCCAAAGTGATGCTGCCACAGACGATTGACCATCACGCGAGCCGCAAGGCTGCCAGCTCCGCCATTCACATCCGTCATCCAGTGCGCCAGAGTGGCACGGCGGAAACTTGTGCGAGTCCATCCTTCGGGTGGGTTTACTTTCCAGTCACCGATGGACTTGCCCGCGGGCGAAAGTGCCTGAAGGAATCCTGCGGAGACAACTTCCTGCTTCTGATGCACATCACCGCGCTTCAGAAGATGAACCTCCGGGTAAAAATGCGGGAAGCCGCGATCATCAGCGTGATGACTCAGATGCGGCAGTCCTTCACTCGTAATCAGCGCTTTGACTCGCTGAACCGGCGGACCTTTGCTCTCCAGTTCATTGACCGCTTTCAGCAGCTGTGAATGAGTCGCATCGAAACTTCCAAACCATGTGAGGCAGGTCTTCCAGTCTTCGGAGTCTTCCTTCGCCCCGGCCCGAACACTGGCCAGAGCCGCGGAGACTTTTCCATCCGGACCAACAGCACCAACTTCCGGAGCGGGTTTGGTCCGATCGGAGAACGACAACCGGAAATGCCCCATCACGTGCTGAGCATTCGGATGATTGAACGCCAGCGTGATTCGAAACTGAACGTGTTCACTGTCGGCAACGGGCGATTCCAGATCGAACACCGCCGCCTGGTCTTTGCCAATTCCACCTGCATCAACAGCCCAGCCATTGACCGGGTCGTCATCAATCGAAGCCTTCACGGAGAGCGAGCCCGTATTCTGCTCATGGGTCGCGCGAGCATCCACGAGACGCAGTTCTTTCGAAGCTGCGGCAGAATCGGATTCGATCACTTCCAGGCGAATATTGCCCAGTGCAAAGTTTCCATTGCCAGCGCGGCCTGGGCCTTTCAGCGGGAAGCTGTCGTGAGTCAGTGCTTCCAGTCGCAGCGCGGTGATGTTTCGACGATGGACCTCGCCAACGACAGTGATCACTTCCTTCGCAGGAGCTTTGCTGGTCGCCAGCACAGAACCATCCGGCAGAACGCTGAACTCCGTGCCAGCGTTGGATGCGACGCTGGTGACATGAAGTGTTTCCCAGACGCCCGCATTTTCGGACGATGGATTGTCCTTCAGCCACTGACGAAATCGCACAGGCAATCCGTCTGACAGATCCTTCTCGACTTCCTTCCTGCGGAGGGCCAGTTCCTTTTCAAACTGCTCTTTCTTTCGCTGGTTCTCTTCATGGTCGAGATCCAGTTCCATTTCTGTTCGAATGGCGGTGGAAAAGGTTGCTGCGAGAGAATAGTAATCCCTCGCCGGAATCGGATCGTACTTGTGATCGTGACACCGAGCACATCCGACAGACAAGCCAAGGAATGCCACGCCTGTGGTCATCACCATATCATCAAGCTCATCGTAGCGTGCCGATTCAAATTCCGCTTCGGTCAGCTGTGTCGGAAACGCTCCCGCACCCAGAAAGCCGGTTGCCATCATCGCCATCGGGTTCTGGGGATTCAGCTCATCTCCGGCCAGTTGCCATTGAACGAACTTGTCATACGGCAGATCGCTGTTGAGAGCCTTGATCAGAAAGTCGCGATAGTGATACGCCGTTGGTCGATCGTAGTCCTGTTCATAGCCATGAGATTCTGCGAAGCGAGCCACATCGATCCAGTGACGAGCCCAGCGTTCACCATAGTGCGGTGACGCCAGCAGACGATCAATCAGGTTCTCCCAGGCCTTCGGATCAGTATCGTTCAGGAAGGCATCGACTTCTTCCGGCGTCGGCGGCAATCCGATCAGATCCATGTAAGCTCGACGAATCAGAATGCGCCGATCGGCCACCGGATTCGGATGGAGCTTTGCAGCTTCCTGCTTCGCGAGAATGAAATTGTCAATCGGGTTCCGTCCCCACGCTTTGTCGGTCACTTCAGGAACCGGAACCTTGCTCAGTCCCTGGAACGACCAGAACTTTCGATCGTCATCCGTAACCTGCATTTCGGTCTTTGGTTTTTCAACCACGTCCCCCAGGGGCATGTCGTAGGGCGCGCCGAGGTTCACCCAGACTCGCAGTTTTTCAATCTCGGCGTCCGCGAGCTTGGGCAGCTTGAAGGGCATATGTGGTTCCGCAGTGTGTGCGACCACAGCAATCAACTGACTGTCATCCGCTGTCTCGCCAACAAAGCCGCTCTCCGCCAGCTTCTCCTGCGTTGCGAGGTTGAAATCACCTTTGACCGATTTCCCACCATGGCAATCAAAACAGTTCTTCAGCAGGATGTCTCGAACATCCGACTTGAACAGCGCCATCCCCTTTTTAGCCCGCTCGACATGATCCGGCGGCACGGGGCGAACCTGCTGGGCCGAAGCCGTGGACGATGTGGTTGCGGAAAGAAGCGAACCAGCAAAGCAAAGGCACAGCAAATACTGTGAGAATCGAAGCGACCGACGCATGACATCGTCTCCGGCAGGCGAAACTTGTCGGCTCAGGTTGACCTTGAAGAGCCGACGGTGAGAGTTTCATGCTAACGGAGGGTGAAGCAAATCCCAAACGGAATTGTCTTTCCCGCCTGTCTGTGTCAGTTTCGGCTTTCCTGATCGTTTTTCCCGGCCATAGTCAGATCGTGGCCAACGGATTGTTCCCTTGTCCCGGCGAGCGGCCCGGCGGCTAGGGCGCGTTGGTTCGAGTCATCTGTGGAGCGAGCTGGTTCGTGAGGCTGCGATAGAGATCAACGTCTGCAGGGAACATGTCGGATGATTCGGCAAACCCCGGAAACTGTTCCAGGGCCGCCCTCGCCTCATCACGCTTCCCGGCACCAGCCAATGCGGCAACTCGGTAGGTATGCCCCGCAAGACTCAGCTGCTTCAAGGGCACCGCTTTCAGAACATCCAGCGCGGCAGCTGGATTGTTTTCCGCCAGATGAACTCGCGCCTGAACTTCGCGGTAGGCGGCTTCATCCGGATACGCCTGAATGACGGACGAAATCAACTCGCGGGCTTCGGGAAGATGCTTCTTCTCCACCGCCAGTAACCATGCGATACGACTCTGGATACGGCTGGGATCGATGGTCATTGGCAAAATGGTCTGCAGAGTATTCTCAGCCAGAGCATGCTGGCGTGCGTAAATCAAAAGGTCTGCGTAGAAGGCACGCAGTTCGGGCTTTGCAGGATACTTAACAATCAGGGAATACACGCCCTTCAGTGATTCCGGAACGACGGACTCGCGATCGCTCGATGCCTGCACCAGCGACAGCCACGAAGCCGCACGCGTTACGATCTGAGCTTCCGCGGGTTCCACATTCAGCAGCTGCAGTGCCTCGGCAGGCTTTCCGTTACGAACATAGGTACGAATCAGTTCCGGTTCAAAGCTCGGATTCTGGCGAGTCAGTTTCAGCGCAAACTGAGCGGCGGCCTGTTTCAGAACAGGCAGTGTTTCTTTGCGATGAACTCGCTGCTCCTGAGTGATGGCCATCTCGGCCGAAACAATCGCCAGCTGTATCGCCTGATCGGACGTCATGCCTTTGGGTGGTTCACTCGCGAGCCTCTCCAGTTCTTCCACAGCGGCGGCCGAGTTCTTTCGGCCAAGCGACAGACGAATGATGGCCGCTCGAATTTCGGGATTCAGAGGCTGCTCCGCGACCAGAGTCCGAAGCCGACCTTCGACATCCTTTGAGAATTCGCCACTGACTCGAGCAATCGCTGAAGAGATTTCTTTCCGGGCCGGATACTGAAGTGAAGCCTGATCAAGCACAGACAGAGCTGCCAGAATTTGTCCTTCTGCAAACAGCCGATCCGCGCGAAGCAGAGTACGCTGGACCGGATCAGGAATCAGCGGCTTCTCTTCTCGCAGCAGTTCATCCAGCTGGTCCCAGCGACGAAGTGTGGGACGCTGCTGGAGATTTCTTCGAATCATCAAGTCGGCCAGATACGGCGCGACCCCCGGAAGATCGACCAGTTCCTGGTAGGTCGCAATGGCCATGTCCAGCTGACCTGCTTTGACAAAGGCCGATGCCATCCCCAGCTTGCCGGCGAGCGACTGAGGCTGAGTTTCCACGACCGCTCGAAAGGTCTCCAGCGCGGGGCCAAGATCACCGGAGCGAGTCCGGCAGATCGCGAGACTCAGCTGGGCTCTCGGCCCGATCTCCGAATCACTGCGGCTGAAGGCAATGGCCTGTTCCAGAGCTTTGACAGCATCCGCCCATTTCTCTTCTTCCATCAGGATGCGGCCAAGACTGTAGCTGTACTCATCGCGAGGCAGCGCGCCGGAAGGAATGCTGTCGAGGACTCGGCGAGCTTTCGCGGTGTCCCCCGCCGAGATCAGATAATCGATCAGAGCCTGATGCTGCTGAAAGGCATGAGCGTTCTTCTGAATACCGGCCTCCAGAGTCGCGATGGCCGCTTTCTTCTGCTCGGCTTTCCAGCAGACCGCTGCATGCGACAAACGAACGCTCGCGTTCGAAGGTTCTTTCTCGACGAGTTGCTCGAAATGCCGAATCGCTCGCTTCAGCTGGAGATCATTTGGGCTGTCGACAGTTCCGGCCGCGTTCTGCGATTCAACTCCGGCGTCCTGCCACGATGGAAGACTTCGGACCAGCAGTGAGTTCAGACCTTCATCCGCCGGAACTTCGTCGAGAGCCACCCAGATGTCGTTCATCGCATCTTCGCGGCGACCCTTTTCCAGATAGTATTCCGCTCGCAGACGACGAGCCTCGGCGGAGTCACAATCACGGATCATTCGAGTCAGCAATGCGTCCGGCTGGAATTCTTCGGGTGTTTCTTCATCGGCCAGGCGAGCCAGTTCGACGTAGGCCCCGGGAAGCTTCGTCGTACATTGCAGCGATCGCCGAAGATTATGAATCGTGACATCTCGATTGCGTGCGGCATTGGCGGCCAGACTGCTGAGATACCAGACTTCCGCGTTATCCGCCTGAGTCGACTGCAGTACTTTCAGGTGAGCGTCTGCGTCCGACATCAGGTTGAGTGCAACGGCGACGCGAGCCTGTCGGAGGCGAAGGTCGTCGCTGGTCATTCCTTTGCGAAGCAGATCTTCATTCAGACGAAACGCCTGATGCAAAGCTTTTGAGGTCTGAATCTGTTCGCTCAGCAGCCACGACAGGCGTTCCTGAGCATCGAGGTCGCCGGACTTCAGAGCGAGATACTGAGTCAGGTGAAGCTGTGCGGAACGATAATCCTGCTTCTCCAGCATGGCCATTGCCGTGCTGCGAAGGAAATCGAGTGTTCGCGAGAACTGACGACCATGGAGCTTGCGAAACCCAAACCACACACCCACAAAAACCACCGCCATAATGACCGCAGCGCGCAGATTGAGTACTCGGCGCTTTGGCGTGTGATTGGTGGTGGTTGTGGACATGAGACGTTCCTGGTGAGCAGTGCTCATTCGGAAGGGAATTCAGTGGAGCGAAACTCGGTACGACTTCAGCTTGATTACGATTTCAGAACATCCCGGATCACAGGCAGTGCCTGCTTGAGAAAATCTTCGGACTGAGCCAGTTCATCAGCCGCTTCCCAGGATCGGTCCACGGCATACAGCTTGTAAAGCGCCGGACGTGCCCGGTACGACAAACGCGGGTTCGAAGGAGCATCCCAGAGACCGTCTTCGCTCCAGCCCCAGAAGACTCGCACGGTTTCCGACAGAGGCATCTCCTTCAGTCGGAATGCCGCCTTGTTCAGAGTGACAGTGACGTCCGTTGAATCCGTCAATCCGGTGATCGTCGGGCCGGAGACAATCGCGTATCCAACGCCTTCGAAGCAGGCCGTTGGCGGATGAACGCTCATCGGACCGCCATTGCCACACAGCACCGTCAGTGTTGTGGCCAGACCGGACTCCGAATGGCGATACGTGCGTCGAATGTAGCCGGAGATTTCCGCAAGTCGCAGTTCACGATCTTCAATCGTTTCGTTTGTCGACGTCCATGCTCCGATGACTTCCGGAATGCGCTTCAGTCGCTCGCAGGCCGCTGCCAGAACCGCTGGGTTGCTGATTCCGCGATTGATCAGCGCATCAGCGCCGGCACCGGTCAGCAGCAAGGCCGCGCCGCTGAAGCACAGTGTGAAATCGCGTCGATTCATGGGCGTTCCGGACGACACGTGATGACTCCGCAGAACCTCAGATCCAACAGCCGACGATACTCAGAATTCAGACAGACAACAGAGACACAGAACATCCATCAGCGAGACTGTTCCGGCATGACGGAAAACGTGTTGGGAATGCGAGGCGTCATGATGGCCGGCCTTGCTTCCACCGCTTCCACAAACAGACAGTCAATCATCCACAGTTCCAGGTACAGAAGCAGCATGGCCATCGGCATCATGAGCCAGCCGCTGAGATCGTGAAAAATCAAATCGGCGGTTTCCTGACCCACCGAATGATGAGCCACCGCCGTTGCGACAATGCGAAGGATGTTGCAGATCAGTGCAATCGGAATCGCACTGAAAAGGATCAGGACTTTTTCCCAGCGAGTCCGGCGACTCACGATCACCGCTGCGGCAGAGATTGCGATGAAGACCATCAGCATGCGAAGACCGCTGCAGGCTTCAGCAACACCCAGACGAGTTTCGCCCATCAGAATCGTATTGCCCTGAGCAATCGCGGGAATCCCAAAGGCCTGAATGAACCACGCAGACTTATTCGCACCCATCAGCTGCAATGGCGCTGACAGGAGTTTTTCAAGCTGGAACGGAAGCGGAAGCATGAACGTCAGGAAGAAGACCGCTGGCCAGATGCCGACGAAGAACCGTCGCCCCCAGATCAGCAGAACCGTCCCGGCGATAAAGAGAATCAGCCCAATTCCGTCAATGGCTTCGAAGTAGAACCATGCAGAAACGAGATGCGAAACAACTCCGAGGGCGATCAGCACAAGTCCCGCTTCGCAGCATCGAGCTTCACCCGCGACAATTCGGTCGCGACGATACCAGCCCAGCCAGAGCGCAATCAGAGGAATCACAAAGCCGTGCGAATACTGTGGCTCGGTTGACCAGCGCGACACGCTGTTACTCAGCAGGCCTCTGAAAACAAGCAAACCCAGAACGGCAAAGGCAATGGTGAATCCGAGACGGGTCATCCAGTCCGGACATCGCCATTGTGCGGGTTCAGAGTTTGAAGCCATAGTCGTCAGCTCACAGGGGTCAGCACCTGGTGAAGGCGAATCGCCCTCGGGCCAGCAGAGCCTGTCGGCTCAAATCCCAGTCCTGCTTCCAGACACGATTGAGGCGGCCTGGCGGCATGATGTTGCGAAAAAGCTACACCATGGCTCGAAGCCTGCAGGTTTTACTGTCCGTGAAATCAGACAGTTCCGGTAACACCTGCTGATCAGAAGAACCATTCCGATTGTGACGGCCACCTGTCGTTGTCGGCACAACTGCTCCAGCCTGACTCCCGGTACGACATGCCAACGGTTCACGCAGAATCGAGCGAGCAGAAAAGTCCGTGATTCACTGTGGAACCTAGGGTTTGAAGTCCAAACAGGGAAAGTCCCCCTTCAGTCCGCGTTGTCATCGCGAAAGTCAACATCATGAAGCTGTCTCAACTGTCCGCTCGTCTGTCATCCGCCGCTGCTCTTCTTGCCAGCGCACTTTGCCCCGTCTGGATGCCGGAAGCGATTGGACAGGAGTGTGCGTGCCAGACACAAGTCAGTCCTTCCAGCGTCACCGCCTTTGTACCACGAGTCCCGTTTGGACCTTTCGTTCCGGGAATGACACAGGGACAGGCTCCATTCACAGGATTCGCCGGGCAGTTTCCCGCTGGACAGAAGAACGTGGCTCAGGGAAGCCGACTGCCCGCCGGCTGGCCGGCTCAATGGGGCGACCCGATTGTCACCGTACCAGGAAAGGCGAATGGCCAGAACCAGAACCTGGCAACTCGCGCGAACGTGAATGAAGGCCTTGTGCGTGACCCGTTTACAGGGCAAATGGTTCCCACAAGTCTTCAGGCACGCTGGGACAAAGTCACGACGACCCGAAATACGACGACTGATCCAGCGACCGAAGTGAAGACAAAAGAAGAAGCAAAATCCGTCATGGTCGCAGAGAAGTCGACGGACAAGTCGGAGACGCCAGATAAAGCGGACAAGTCGGCTTCCGGTTCATCATCGAAGAAGCCTAAGTCTTCCGGCGGAGGAGGAGGCGCGCCGGGCGGTGCCTTCGGCGCCGGCAGTGGCATGGGTGGCGGCGGCAACGGCGGAGGCATGGGAGGCGGAATGGCCGGCGGTGGCAATGGTGGTGGCGGAGGCGGAAACGGAACAAACGGCATCAACTGGAATCCTCAAACAGGAGGAGCCGGCAATGCTGGTGGTGGCGGTGGGAATAACAACGAGCGTACCGCAAATGCAGTGCTGAACGAAAAGGTCGATACCGGAACAACAACTGGCGGCGGAACAACGGGTGGCGGCGGATCAAACGGCGGTGGCTGCTTGATCGACGTCAATCCACCGACGCCTTCTGTTCCTCCATGTGATCATGGTGGGCATGGCGGAAACGGTTCGTCACATGGCAACGGACCTGGCAACGGAGGAAACGGCAATGTGCCTCCGGGGACTGGCGGAACAGATCCTGGTTCTCCGGTTGTCCCAGAACCTGGCACTGCACTACTGCTTGGGATTGGCGGGGCTATCGCAGGGGTTCGTTACCTTCGACGTCGAAACGCGGCCGAGCCTGCGGCAGTCTGATCGTTCTTACGCGGGACAGGTGAGCGATGTCACCATTCTGACCGATGCCTGAACTTCGCCAAAAACAACCGTCGTCTTCGGCAGGAACAGCCACAGTCATGAAGACCGACTGGCGCTGAGCCTCGCAGATCGGCACTTTCTGCCGGTCGCAAAATCCATTTGCCGAGGCAGTCGCTGGCTCACGTTGACGGCTGCTTCACGCTCTTCGTAACGTCCTTTCAGAAATACGCGAACCGGGTTGCCGTCAGAGGATATCGTCATGTGTGGAATCGTTGGATACGTTGGATATCGCTCTGTCCCTGAGCTTCTGCTGGAAGGCCTTCATCGGCTTGAGTATCGAGGCTACGACAGCGCTGGGATTGCCGTTCTGGGCGACCGCGACATCGAGATTCGCAAGAAGGCCGGCCGCGTCAATCATCTGGCGGAACTCATTCGCACGAAACCCGTCACGGGGCGAGTCGGCATTGGACATACTCGCTGGGCGACTCACGGAGCAACGACCGATCAGAATTCACATCCCCATGTCGGCGGTAACGGTGATGTCGTCATCGTGCATAACGGTGTGATTGAAAACTACGACGTACTTCGCAAGCAACTGACTCAACTGGGCTACGTCTTTCGTTCTCAGACGGACACCGAAGTCGCTGCACATCTGCTGTCACATCATCTGGAAGAACAGATTCGACTGGGTGGTGAACCGGGTGATGTTGAGACCTGCCTGAAAGCCGTGTACGCCACACTGGATCGTCTGAAGGGAACCTATGGCCTGGGCATTCTGTTTCGTGATTGCCCGGATACTCTGATCGCCGCGCGATGTGGAAGCCCGCTCGTTCTTGGCGTCGGCAAAGATGAATACTTCCTGGCAAGTGACGCAAGTCCTCTGGTTGGCTACACGAAGGACGTCGTCTATCTGTCTGATCACGAGATCGCGGTGCTGCAGCCTGGCAATCTTCGGATCGAGCACCGCAGTCACGGCAGCGTTTCTCCCAGCGTGCAGACTCTGGAACAGGTCGCATCGGATACCGAGCTGGGTCAGTACGAACACTACATGCTGAAGGAAATCTACGAACAGCCTCAGACGATCGAGAATGCTCTTCGAGGACGTCTGGATGGTGAAGAAGCGACGGCGGTCATCGGTGGCTTGAATCTGACCGCCAAGGAACTTCGTCGCATTGACCGAATCGTTCTGACGGCCTGTGGAACCAGCTGGCATTCGGGACTGGTCGGCGAATACGTGCTGGAAGAATTCGCACGCATGCCGACGGAAGTGGAATACGCCAGCGAACTGCGTTATCGCAATCCTCCGCTCAGTGACCGGACATTGGTCTTCGCGATTACTCAAAGCGGCGAAACCGCGGATACTCTGGCCGCCATGCGCGAATGCAAGCGCAAGGGGCATCCGACTCTGGCGATCTGCAACGTCGTTGGATCCACGATTGCTCGCGAAGCGGATGGCGGCATCTATCTGCATGCGGGTCCTGAGATTGGTGTGGCGTCAACCAAGGCGTTCACATCACAGGTCACCGTCCTGACCTTGCTGGCACTGTACCTGGGCCGAATGCGTCACATGTCGTATCCGGCTGGCAAGCGAATCATCGGCCAGCTTCGCGATATGCCGGAGAAAATCAGCAAGGCTCTGGAATGTCATGCTCAGGTAAAGGACGTTGCCGAACGATATCATCACTTCAACAACTTCCTGTACCTTGGCCGACTGTACAACTTCCCGGTCGCTCTCGAAGGTGCCCTGAAGCTCAAGGAAATCAGCTATATTCACGCCGAGGGATATCCGGCGGCAGAAATGAAGCACGGCCCGATCGCTCTGGTGGATCAGCAGACACCAAGCGTCTTCGTGGTGCCTCGAGGAGGCATCTATCCGAAGGTCGTGAGCAACATGGAAGAGATTCGAGCGCGTCGCGGCCCGATCATCGCCATCGCCTGTGAAGGCGACACCGACATTGCTCGCATTGCCGATGACGTCATCTACGTTCCGGATGTGGAAGAATACCTGCAGCCACTCGTCTGCGCGATCCCGCTCCAGCTGCTGGCCTACCATATCGCCCTCCACCGTGGCTGCAATGTCGACCGACCTCGCAACCT
>CAZIGZ010000004.1:0-15999 GCA_964538835.1 uncultured Chitinophaga sp.
ACAACCGGACTCTTGCAGTGGCGCGGCCTGCGATAGGAACCCCGACCGACCAGCTCTCAATGACACAGTGCACTACTTCATGAAGGCCACGTAGTAGAACAACAAACCTGTCACCGAAGTCAGCGTGATATCAATCGTCGAAGCCCAGCCCAGCAGAGAATGCAGTTTGCTGTGAGCACCCGGCATCGGGTTGGAGCCAAATCGCTTCAGAGCCAGAACGATGGTGGCTACCCAGAAGAACGGTGTCGTGACTGCAAACACGAGATGCACCAGAAGCCATGGTCGAACCGAAGCGATCTTGGCGGACAGTGCGGCCTCATCAAGATTTTGCTTAGCGACAATTTTCTCCCAGCCGCCATGAACCAGCTGCACGTCCACTTCAAATGCGGTCACAGCAGCCAGCAGTACGACACCCAGAACAATCTGCAGCCGCTTGTGGGCAAGATACTGACGACGAAACTTGACCAGCCAGAGACTCAGCAGAAGCAATGGAACAACCAGGACCAGTGCGCAGACCACAAAGTCCAGCATGAAGGTCGTTGGGTAGCCGAGAAATCCGGTTTGAAACATCTTGTGACCTGTGACGTTGTTTCGACATTCAGGAGCCCTCCGGCGAAAACAGTTGTTCGCCGGAGAATCTCTCCCTCACTTCTTATTTCTTCAGCAATGTCCGAACAGACTGCTGAATACCCGCCGAATCCAGACCCTGGTAGCCCATCTGCTGCCAGAGACCGCCTGAGCCTTCGCGGTGTGTTCCGATGTTGTTGTAGCGTCCCGCAAAGCCTCGCTTCAGAAGTTCCGTTCCAAAACGTGATCCGAGGCCAGTATTGACGTTGAAGGATTCGGCTACCAATACCATAGGAGCAGCCGCTAGTTTGGCCATCATCGCTTCGTCGTAAACGTTCAGAGTCGCTTTGTTGACAAGACCGACACTGATGCCTTCCGCCTTCAGTTTGATCACCGCGTCCAGAGCTCGGTAAACCGTTTCACCAAAGGTCACGATGTATCCGTCTGAACCTTCGCGAATCAAATCGTCGCGACCGGTGACGAAGGTGTAATCAGTGCCGTAGAACTTCTCGCCGTTCTCCTTCAGCAGGTCAGGCACTCCGGAACGCGTTGAGTAAATGAATCGCAGTCCGGCGTCATTGAAGATCTTCTTCATGCAGGCCTTGAACTGATGCTGGTCCGCCGGGAAATACAGCCGAGTCGTATCGCGACCTTCGTCAGGCAGTCCGTTCGCTGCATACATGTTGTTCAGACCGAAATGGCAGGTGTTGTCCGCCATGTCGTCGCAGCCGGCGTGCGAGAAATGAGCCAGCACGTTGGCCTGGTTCAGCCTCGCCATGGTGATTTCAGACACGACCATTTCGAGGAACGCGGAAAACGTTGCGAAGATCCCCTGACGACCGGTCTCGTAGCCAAAGCCTGCAGCCGCCGAGTAATTTCCTCGCTCCATAATGCCGCCGCGAACGAACACCTCCGGATGAGCGGCGCGGACGTGATTCAGGCCGCAGGACCCTTCGAGGTCGCTGTCGAAGACTCGAACGGTGGCGACTCGCTGCGCTTCTGTCATCCCGTCAAGAATCTCGTTCAGGATCTTGCCGAACAAATCTCGGTTGCGTCCGACACTCTTTGAATCAGAACCTTCAAAAGTCGGGCCGGAGGGCCCCTTGGCCACGTTGTTCAGGTATTCCACAGCCGCCGTACAGCCTCGTAAGGTCAGGTAGTCCTTTGCGACTGAAACCTTGATCACGTCGTGGCCGTGAGCACTGCCTTCCAGGCCTTTGATGCCAACGCACATCTGGCGTCGATTGATCAAAGCGATTGGACCATCGGAGGTGACTGCGGCACACATGCGAGCATACAGCGAGTCGAGATCTTCGCCGTCGCCGATGTTGACCTGCAGTCCGTGTCCTTCCAGAGTCTTCGCAACGCAGTAGCCCGGAAGATAGTCTGACGGATGGCCGGCGATGGTCACGTCGTTGTCGTCGATCAGCAGCTTGACGTTCAGTTTCTGAGCAACTGCCAGACGTGCGGCTTCAGCATCATTGCCTTCCATCTGTGACCCGTCAGATCCCAGCATGAATACAACCTTGCCCGGGTTGGCAATCGCAACACCATTCACGAATGGCCACATGTGGCCAAGTCGGCCGGAGGAAAACTTCACGCCTGGCGTGAATCCTCGTTCCGGATGTCCAGGAAGATGGGAAAGGTATTCACGGTAGTGATACAGCTTTTCGATCGGCAATTCGCCTTCCAGCACTGCCATCAGGTACTGTGTCGCGACTCGGTGTCCGGCTTCATCAAAGAAGACAGGCAGAACATTCGGCGTTCCTCCACTGGCGGCATGCTTCATGAACGCATGCATAATGCACACTTCGGGAACGGTATCGAAAGGACCGCCGGTGTGACCGCCGAGACCCTTTGCGTCGGCGATGGCGGTGAAGAAAATGATGGCGTCGCGGCACAACTGAATGTTGCTGCGAAGAATCTCACGCTGCTCTGCCGTCAGTTTCGGATTCGCGGGGTTGAGTGCAATCGCTTTGTAGTTCTGAAGCGGAATTGGAAACTCGGCAGCTGACATCGTTTTCTCCGTCCCCTTTTGGTGTTCTTCGGTCTGGTTGACTGGTTACCGGCAAACCGCCATCGGGTGACTCAGACGGTTCGCGATGAGATAGGATCGTGGAAGGCCGCGGCTTCGACATTCAGAGGCTGAACAGACTCCGCGGCAACGGCACCTGGTGGCTCGTTTGAGCGGAAGTATGAGAGTGCATCGGGGAATTGCAATTCCAGACGGAAATCCCTCGGAATGGCGTCTTCTGAATTCCCAAACCCCTGAAATTGCGTCACATTTTTCGTGAAATTACACAAGCAACGATTCATGGGCGAACCTTCCGGAGCAACATCCCGAAAGGGCGATGACAGAGGCGCCTGCCGGGGCTAGACTGATCTCTCAATCGCCAACTTTTCGATCGGACCCCATCAGAACCCACGACTGAAGAGGAACCGTCTATGCTGCCAGGTGAATGCTCCCGACGAGACATCCTGAATCGAACTGGTTGCGGCTTTGGAGCTCTGGCATTTCAGGCGATGGTATCGGCTGATGTGTCCGCGGCGACCGGCCCCGGCAGCAATTCCGATATTCGTACGGATGCACGCCTGCTGCCGGTGCTGACACCTCGCGCCAAACGCATCATTTTTGTGTTCATGCAGGGTGGTCCCAGCCATGTCGACACGTTCGACTACAAACCGGATCTCCTTGCGCGAGACGGACAGTCTATCGACTTCACAGGAGTTCGCTTTGGTGACTTCGGACAGGTCACGAAGCAGCGGCTGATGAAACCTCTGTGGCGTTTTCGCCAGGCTGGTGCGTCCGGTCGATGGGTGTCTGATCTGTTTCCGGAGATTCGCCGTCACGTTGATGATCTTTGCTTTCTTCACGGACTGCATACAGAAGGCGTGGCTCACGGTCCTTCAACACTGTTTCTTCACACCGGTGCAACAGCGCAGGTCCGGCCCTCTCTGGGCTCATGGATTCTGTATGGCCTGGGCACGGAGAATCGAGACCTTCCCGGCTTTGTGTCCCTGCAGCCTTCCGATGCCAATGGCGGGCCCAGAAATTATGGCAATGCGTTCCTGCCAACGGTCTGTCAGGGAACATCGATTGGTCGTTCCTTCCAGCCTGCCAGCCAGATGACGATCGAGCATCTGAAGAATCCAGTACTGTCACCGGATGAAACCGAGCGTCGGTTCCGGCTGACTCAGCGACTGAATCAGATTCAGGCCAGCCAGACTCATCAGCGGCGCAGTGATGCTGAAGCGTTGATTCGAAACTATGAAATGGCCTGGCGAATGCAGTCGGTCGGTCCATCACTGCTGGATCTGTCGTCCGAGACAAAAGAGACTCAGGCGATGTACGGAATCGGACAGAAGGAAACAGACGACTTCGGCCGACAGTGCCTGCTGGCTCGACGATTGTGCGAATCCGGCGTTCGTTTTGTACAGGTCAACTACGCCGACCAATCCACGAATCCTCGATGGGATCAGCATTCGAACATGCCGCAGCACGCAGTTCATGCGAAGGCAACTGACAAACCTGTGGCCGGGCTGCTGGCCGATCTGAAGCAGCGAGGACTTCTGGAAGACACGATTGTCTGGTGGGGCGGCGAATTCGGACGCACACCATTTTCACAAGGCGCGGACGGGAGAGATCACAATCCTCGAGGCTTTACGGTGTTCCTCGCAGGCGGCGGTGTGAAACCAGGATTCTCCTGGGGCAGTACGGACGAAATCGGACATCTGGCGGTTGATGGAAAGATTCACATGCACGACCTGCATGCGACGCTGCTGTATCTGCTGGGCCTTGATCACGAACGCCTGACGTATCGCTATGCGGGACGCGACTTCCGCCCCACTGATATCTACGGCCGCGTCGTTCACGACATCATCACCTGATTCATAGTGACTGCCGACGCCCCACCTTCATTATTCCCATCAATCCCATTCTTCCTCTGATTCCCACGCGCGCTGCCTCACTCGCCGCCCGCGCGTCAACCTTCATTTTGCCAGTGTCCGCTGCGATGTGCCGCAGGCTAAGCTAAAAAAGCTCAAGGAAATTCGTCAGGCTGCCGGACAGCTTCACGATAAACCGTGCCGCATCCGCACCGTTGATGGCTCGGTGGTCATACGACAATGACAGAGGCAGCATCATGCGTTCGGTAACCTGTCCGTTCTCCAGAACGAGTTGGTTGATTGAACGAGACATTCCGAGGATCGCGACTTCCGGGTAGTTCACAATCGGAGTAAACGCAGTGCCGCCGATTCCGCCGAGGTTGGTGATCGTGAAGGTTCCGCCCTGCATGTCCTCCGTCTTCAGCTTGCGATCGCGAGCCTTCGTTGCAATCTCCGTCAGCTCGGCTGCGACCTGCAGAATGTTCTTCTGATCGCAGTTGCGAATGACCGGCACGACAAGACCATTTGGCGTGTCGACGGCGACACCAATGTGATAGTATTGTTTGATGACCAGTTCACCAGAGACCATGTCGACGCTGGAGTTGAAGTTCGGGAATGCCTTCAGTGCGCCGACGACCGCCTTGATCATGATGGCGGTCATCGTGATCTTTGGCGAATTCGCATTGGCCTTCACGTAACGCTTGCGAGCCGCTTCAAGCTCCGTGATGTCGGCGAGGTCGTGCTGCGTCACATGAGGAATCGTCACCCAGGCCGCATGCAGGTTGGATGCGGCCGTCCGGAAGATCTTGTTCATCGGCTGCTTTTCCACCGGACCGAACTTGCTGAAGTCCGGAAGCGGCTGAGCCTGAACAATTCCAAATCCTGGTGCCGAAGCCGCTGCAGGAACAGATGGCTGTGCCATCCGATCACGAACATACGCCTCAACATCCTCAATCGTGACGCGTCCGCCAGCCGCAGAGCCTTTCACGAGTTTCAGATTCACGCCCAGTTTACGTGCCAGACGTCGAGTCGCCGGGCCGGCCGGTGCAGGAGGTCCATCGGGTCGTGTCGCAATGGCCGCGGCCGGAGATGCTGGAGCAGACGAAGCCACGGGGGCCGGAGCAGCCTTTGGTGCCGCAACTTCCGCAGCGGCCTTTGGAGCAGGCGCTGGTGCGGAGGGAGCAGCGGGCGCTCCGGACGACGCATTGATGGTCAGCAGAAGTTCGCCGATTGGAATCGTCGTACCCGGTTTGATGTGAACAGCAGTGATTGTCCCCGCATGCGGACAGTTGATTTCCGCAACGGCTTTATCCGTTTCGACTTCGCAGACCACAGCACCACTGGCGATCGTGTCACCAACTTTGACCGCCACCGAAGCGACATCAACTTTCGTCACGCCTTCAGAAACTTCCGGAAGCCGAAATTCCACTGGCCCTGCCGGAGCGGCTGCGGCCGGCGCAGGAGCCGGAGTCGCAGGGGCTGCAGCGGGTGCGGGTGCTGCCGCAGCGGGAGCTGGCTTTGCAGCCGGAGCCGGCGCTGGGGCCGCTTCGGCTGATTCAATCACCAGAATAGGCTGCCCCACTGATATCTTGTCGCCGGTTTTGATCAGCACCCTGGAAATTCGCCCGGCATGCGGACAGTTGATCTCCGCAACCGCCTTGTCCGTTTCCACCTCACAAACGATCGCGCCTGACGTGATGACATCACCCTCTTTGACACGCACTTCTGCGACATCAACCGAGGTCACACCTTCAGACACTTCCGGCAATTTGAATTCGAACATAGTTATGGTTTTCGGTTTTCAGTTTTCGGTTTTCGGAAGGGTGTCTTGTGGAATAACTGGTTCACGGCTTCCAGAGCTCAGTCAATCACCGCGGATCCAGAATGGTCAATCTGCGATGATCCGAAAACCGAAAACCGAAAACTTCAAACCACCCCTCAGGCATTCAACGGATTGATCTTTTCCGAGTCGATCTCAAGTTCCTTCAGAATGCCAGGCAGTTTTGCGGCGTCGAAGGCACCCATGCGAGAGAGTCCTCGAAGCGCGGCGTAGGCTGTGCATTCTGCGTCGATCTGGAAGTGACGTCGGAGTTCCGGGCGAGTTTCACTGCGTCCGAAGCCATCGGTTCCCAGAACAATATATTCGCCCGGAACCCACTCGCGGATCTGATCCGCAACAGCTCGAACGTTGTCGCTGGTGGAGATGAACGGACCTGTGACACCGTCCAGAGTCTGCTCAAGGAAACTGCGTTTTGCCGGTTGACCAGGATGCAGGTCATTCCAGTGCTGGCAGTCCATCGCGTCACGACGCAGCTCGTTGTAGCTGGTCACGCTCCACACATCACAGCCGATGTTGTACTTGGTCTTCAGAATCTGCTGAGCCCGGATGGCCTCCCGCAGAATCGTTCCGCTGCCGAACAGCTGAGGACGATGACGCTGGCCATCGCCACTGTCTGTCGAACTGTAGCGGTACATTCCCTTGATGATGCCGTCGACCACGCCGTCGCGTTCCGGCATCGCAGGATGAGCATACGCTTCGTTGTAGACCGACAGGTAATAGAAGATCTCTTCACCTTCGGCATACATCCGACGCAGACCTTCCTGAACGATGACCGCCAGTTCATAACCGAAGGCAGGATCGTAGGAGCGAATTGTCGGCACCGTTGAGGCCATCAGCTGGCTGTGACCATCCTCATGCTGAAGGCCTTCGCCGTTCAGCGTTGTTCGGCCAGAAGTTCCTCCGCAGAGGAACCCTTTGCAGCGAGTATCCGCGGCACACCAGATCAGGTCACCAACTCGCTGGAAGCCGAACATCGAGTAGTACACATAGAAAGGAATCATGTTCATGCCGAGGTTTGCGTAAGCAGACCCAGCGGCGATGAAGGATCCCATCGCACCGGCTTCGTTGATGCCTTCTTCCAGAAGCTGGCCGTTGCGAGCTTCCTTGTAGTACATCGTACTGTTCGCATCGACTGGTTCGTACAGCTGGCCCTTGCTGGAGTAGATCCCGCACAGAGCAAACAGACCTTCCATACCGAACGTTCGTGCTTCGTCCGGAATGATCGGAACAATGCGTGGACCCACATTCTTGTGCCGAATCAGTCCGCGAATGATCGTACCAAGCGCGAAGGTCGTTGAACCTTCGCCACCATCACTGCCTGGCAGCAACGGCTTTGAATCGAAGATTTTGTCGCGGAGGTCCGGAACTTCCAGCTTCTCCGTGCACAGCTGTCGCTCCGGAACAAAGCCTCCCAGAGCGGCTCGACGCTGCATCAGGTACTTCATTTCCGGACTGTCTGGTTCCGGTTTGTAGAACGGAAGCTTGCCGATTTCCGCATCGCTGACCGGAATGCCAAAGCGATTACGGAACGCCTTCAATTCGTCTTCAGCGATCTTCTTCTGATTGTGGGCGACGTTCTTGCCTTCGCCGGCTTCACCAAGACCATAACCTTTGACGGTCTTGGCCAGGATCACCGTCGGCGCGCCTTTGTGATTGACGGCGGCATGGTAGGCGGCATAGACCTTTTCCGGGTCGTGACCACCACGGCGAATGTTCTCCATCACCTGATCCGACAGGTGCTCAACCATCTTCAGAACATCAGGATCGGCGCCGAAGAAGTGCTGACGGATGTAAGCACCGTCGGAGACCGTGTACTTCTGATACTGACCGTCAACGACTTCGCCCATGCGTTTCACAAGCTTGCCGTCAACGTCCTTGTCGAGAAGCGGATCCCAGTCAGAACCCCAGACGACCTTGATGACGTTCCAGCCCGCACCGCGGAAGGCGGCTTCCAGTTCCTGAATGATCTTGCCGTTGCCTCGCACCGGGCCGTCCAGTCGCTGCAGGTTGCAGTTGATGACCCAGGTGAGGTTGTCGAGATTTTCTCGTGATGCCAGCGTCAGCGCGCCCAGAGATTCCGGTTCGTCGCATTCGCCGTCGCCCAGATACGCCCAGACTCGTGATTTGGATGTGTCCAGCAGGCCGCGATGTTCCATGTATCGAAGGAAGCGAGCATGGTAGATCGAACAGATTGGCCCCAGACCCATCGAGACGGTTGGAAACTGCCAGAACGTTGGCATCAGCCATGGATGAGGATAGCTGGAGAGTCCGACACCTGCTGGCAGCTCACGCCGGAAGTTCATCAGCTGATCTTCGCTGATGCGACCTTCCAGGAAGGCCCGCGAGTACATCCCTGGCGAAGCGTGCCCCTGGAAGTACACCATGTCACCGGTATGATCAGCCGTGCGAGCGTGGAAGAAGTGGTTCTGGGCCACTTCGTAAAGAGTCGCGGATGATGCAAACGTGGAGATATGACCGCCGACGCCGTCATAGTACTTGTTCGCGCGAACGACCATGGCCATGGCATTCCATCGCACGATGCTCTTGATGCGACGTTCCAGCTCCCGATTGCCCGGGAACTTCACCTGGTCTGTATGATGGATCGTGTTGATGTACGGCGTGTTCGCAGTGAATGGCAGTTTGACGCCGCGAGCATAAGCGCGTTCCTGAAGGCAGACCAGCAGCGCCTTCAGTTTGTCTTCGCCGTAGCGATGCAGGATGTCCTCAAGCGACTCGTACCATTCTTCGAGTTCCTCCGGAGCAATTCCCAACGAAGCCTGATCCGCCATTCTTGTCCCCAAACCAGAAATCTGAACATCAGGTGAAGACCTGAGGTCCTGCTATTTTGCTGAGCGAACACGTTTGGAAAACAACGTTTCCAAACCCGTTGAAGACACCATTTCTTTTCCGACAACCCGCAAATCCAGTGATCTTTGCGAGCCCATTCTGTTCCCTGTTCCGAAAGGTGCAGTCTTCGAAACGTTGAACCAAATCTGGACAAATCACCGCCGTCAAACTGTCTCGATGATCGAGAACGATTAAACCGCCGGAAAAACGCAGATTTTGCGCACAAGATGAGGTGAACAGACAGGAAATGGTGACGATCCTGGAAAAGTTCCCGAGACAGGAAATCTTCGAACCCTCTTTCCACGCAAATTGTCGCTGATTTGCCACCTGAACAGGCGGGATCGAGATTCCATCAACGACGATCAGGGTGCGAAAGAGTAGGCTCAAAGTTTCCGGGCTGCTGAGTTACAGCCTTCCCAGCTTTTCCAAAGCGGGCGGATTGTAGAGTCGGCTCGAAATCCATTCAATCCGGTCTGAGGACCGGTTCCCGCTGTTTCAACCCTTCGACGGCAACCCTTTTTCCAGACCCGCAAATGTTGCAGGGTGCGCTGGCCCGCTTCGGAGGTCTTTGGCGGGAGCCCATGCAAAAGGCCGGTCCTTTCGGAACCGGCCTGAGGCATTGCTGGCTGTGATTTGAGCCCGGCTGGGCTCGGTCATCATGCAGAGTTCGCTGTTACTCTTCCGGAGGTGCTTCCCGATCGATGCCGTACTTTTTCCACAGTGCCATTTCCCACGCGTTGTTCGCCGGGCCCGCAATCTCTGCACTGGCCAGATTGGCGAGTGAACCGAAGCGGAATGCGAACTGCTTTCCTTCAGTCAGGAACTGCTGACGCAGGATTTCGTCGTTGGAGTTTCGGTCAATCGGCTGAACCACGTAGTAACTGCGGAGGTTGTCGTCCGCAACCACTCCGACGTCATTGGCCGCAATGTCTTCAAACACGGTCTTCATAAACCGGCCAAAGGCATATCGGATCGAACCGCCAGCGTCGTCAGAAAACTGAATCTGCGAAATTCGAGGAGGCGTCTGCTGGAAGAAGTCCA
Source organism: uncultured Chitinophaga sp. (assembly GCA_964538835.1). GTDB lineage: Bacteria > Planctomycetota > Planctomycetia > Planctomycetales > Planctomycetaceae > SXXK01. Next base: position 10,181 of record CAZIGZ010000004.1, read on the forward strand.
TCTGCGGATTCATTGATGGCTCGAGCCATGAGAAGATCTGCGTTCGACGGACTGTCAGTGCTGCAGAATCCGCCTTGCCGTTCAGTGTCTGCCCTTCGACTGAAGCCGCCATATCCTTACGCTCGGCTTCCGGCTTTGCGAGGCCTTCCTTGATGACCTTGGCAAGATCTTCTGCTCGCTTCTTCGCAAGTTCGCGAGCCTTCTGCCGCTTCAGAGCCAGCACGACCTGATCGCGGATGCCAGGATCATCAAGCTTCGGCAGGTGAGTTGGCGAAAACTCAATGACCCACCATGCGAACTGAGTCTCTTCGCTGTCCAGATCCAGGCTCGTCTTGATCGCTCGTCGCTTGGAGAACAGGCTGATGTCATCATACGGGTCGAATTCACGTCCCGAATAGAAGGATGCAAACGCATCATCGACTACTGGCGTTCGTGTCGAAATGTCGACTGCACCCCCGACCGGATACGCTTCACCTTCGTAAAGTTCCAGATCGCTGAGCAATGGAGTTTCGACAAACTTCGCACCGTGCTTGTCAGCAAGCTTCTTCATCTCGTCGATCATCTTCGTGCCGAATGGCTTCATCTGTTCGAAGAGATCCTTTGCCTCAATTTCCGGATCCTTGGTCACAATCTCACGGCGAGCTGCTGAGCGAGTCTGCTCAATCGTACGCAGATCGGCCATGATCTTGTCCATCTTTTCCTGTAGTGCTTTACGAACCTTTTCGTCCAGCAGCTGGTCGCGAATTTCTGCCTTCAGTTCATCATCCAGCGGACGGTATTCAACCTTCGGAATGGTGAACTCCGGAGTCGCGCCGTTCTGTCCTTCGGCCGGAATGGTCAAAGGCTGAGGATTAGCAGGCTTTGTTTCCGCTGGGGTCTGTTCCGCAGGAGCGGCGACGGCTGGAGTCTCTGCCGGTTTGGTTTCCTGAGGAGCAGCCGGAGTCTCTGCTGGTGCCGGAGCTGTTGTGGCTGCGGGTTCAGCTGCCTGCGGAGCTGCTGGCTGAGTTTCAGCGGGCTGCTGTTCTGCCGGCTTGGTTTCATCAGCAAATGGGAAGCACTCTTCGCCCGCTTTTGGGGCTTCAGCAGGCGTTTCGGCCGGAGCTTCTTTTGGAGGCTCGGTTGTTCCAGGCTGAACTTCCGGAGTTGCGGGAGTCTCCGTCTTTGGTGCTTCAGGAGTCGCTGGTGCTTCTTCCTTCGGCGCGTCTGGAGCAGTGCCTTCTGGCTTCGGAGCTTCCGGTGTTGCCGGGGCTTCGCCTTCGGTCTTCTTTTCTTCGGTTGGTGCGGCAGGAGCCGCGTTTGGATCAGGAGCGGCTCCGGATTCCGGAGTAGCTGGAGTTGCACCTTCGGTCTTTTCCGGTGTCTCAGGCTCTGCTTCCTTTCGGTACAGCAGATCCTTCTTTTCGTTGTAGTAGGTTTCCACTTCCTGATCGGTTGGCGGAGTCACGCCCGCTTCAACGGTCTTGTAGCCCAGTTCCAAATAAGCCAGCTTGGCTTTGTTGGGCTGTCGAAATCCAGGTGAACCCGGCTCGTCGGTATTTGGGAACTTAAGGCGATACTCGGCGAACAGTCGCTCGACGTCTGCATCTTTGGGTTCTTCGACATCCGGAAGAAATGCATCAACATCCAGACGAACCGTATTCAGTCTCTGATTGACTCGAGATCGTTTGAACAGTTCGTAGAGGACACCTGGAGGCTGGGGCAGGCTGCTTCCATTTGGAGTCAACTGGAAGTAGGCCAGACGAGCTTCGAGTTCTCCACGAAAAGCATCAAACACTTCCGGTTCGGAAACGGTTTCACCGCCCAGGTTCATGCCACTTCGAATCTCAGCAAACATTTCTCCCGTGAGTTTGTCCTGAGTCAGGAAGTGAAGGTAGGAAGTCACCATTTGGTCTGTGACAACGATGCCCAATTCCTTCGCTTCGGCTCGCAGCAGTTCTCCGAACATCAAGTCAAGTTCCGTCGCCTGGCTGTTGTTCGAAAACCCGAATGGTCGAGGCTGAGTTTCTGTCTTCAAGCAGGCTCGCTGCATGAAAACGTTGGCAATTGTGCGGCGGCGATTCAGTTCCTGAATGCGTTTGTCGTCGAAAGCACCGATCGTCGATGGCTGATAAAATCCTGTCGGCGAACTGATCACACCAGGCAGAAGCCAACCGAACATTCCACCCATCACCGCACCGGCGATGCCGTACTGAATCCATCGTCCCTGGCTGATTCCCAGAAACGCAAAGATGCCGCCGCCGAGCAGAATTCCCAGCGTCACATAGTGGCTGGAAGTCTGAGTCATCATGTCGCTGATTGTGAAGGCGACCATCGACAAAATGACGATGCCAACCATCCAGACATGCTGATTACGGCGGAAGAATGTAAATGGAGAACTCATTGCGGAAACTCGTGCCGTCCAGAAGTATTCGCGGAGAATCGTTCGATCGACTGACTTGACAGACGTCGGAACAATGCTTTATCCCATTACGCGAGGCAGACAGCACCGTCGGCTTCAACAGTGGTGACGTTCGCGTTCAGGAAACTGAGCTGCGAGGCTGGCTTTTCAGCAAACTCCGCAGGTCCCGCCCACAGGGGAAAGCCGCGGATTCTAGCTGTCACCATTGGTGAGGCAAGGTCAACCGAGGTCCGATATGACAGGCCTTCCAAACCTGTTTTTGGCCAGGAGACGACCTTCCGAGGCTCTTTGGGGCTCGAAACGGTGCTGTCCTGGTCATTCGAAACCGATCGAATGACGCGTCGTTCAATCCATCCGGCGTTCGGAGGGCTTTGGCGACTTGTCTCGATTTCCTGTCTGCCAGGGGCCGTGGTTTCTTCACGGTCTCCTCGTTTTCATTTCCATTTCCCGTCGAGTTTGAAAAGGTCTGTTCCTCCGGCTGCACCGTGTGCGACAGCCTGAGAAACAGGCACTTTTTGATCTCCTTCAAACCTGAAACAGCGCGTTCATGGCATCTCAGAAAAAGGCTCTGGTCATCGTCGAATCTCCCGCAAAAGCCAAGAAAATTGCTGGCTTTTTGGGAGATGACTACATCGTGAAGGCCAGCATGGGGCACATTCGCGACCTGCCCTCCAGCGCTTCGGAAATTCCTCAGGCCCTGAAGAAGGAGTCCTGGTCGACCCTGGGCGTCAACGTCGAAAGCGATTTTGACCCTTTATATGTGGTGCCGACTGAGAAAAAGAAGCTCATCGCGGAACTCAAGGAGTCGCTGAAGAAGGTCAAAGAACTTGTCCTTGCGACCGACGAAGACCGCGAAGGGGAAAGCATCGGATGGCACCTCGTGCAGGTTCTGAAGCCAACAGTGCCTGTCAGCCGCATGACTTTCTCGGAAATCACAAAGCCGGCGATCCTGGAGGCGATTCGGAATACGCGAAATCTGGACGAAAACCTCGTTCAGGCTCAGGAGACTCGCCGCGTCGTTGATCGTCTTTACGGCTACACGCTTAGTCCGCTGCTCTGGAAGAAGATCGCTCGCGGCCTGTCGGCGGGCCGAGTCCAGAGCGTCGCGGTTCGCCTGCTGGTGGCTCGCGAAATTGAACGCATGAAGTTCCGCAGCGGCACGTTCTGGGACCTGAAGGCGTCCCTGCAGGCTTTAACAGGGTCTCCGTTCGAGGCGGTTCTGCAGACGATTGGCGGACGAAGAATCGCCAGCGGTCGAGACTTCGATGAAAACACCGGGCGACTGAAGGAAGGCAGTGACGTTCTGCTGCTCAGCGAGACCATGGCTCGCGAAACTCTCGCACGCATTCAGAAGATGCCATGGTCAGTCAGCACGATCGAACAGAAGCAGCAGGTTCGTCGACCGTATCCGCCATTCACGACCAGTACCCTGCAGCAGGAAGCCAACCGCAAGCTGGGCATGTCCGCTCGACAGACCATGCAGGTGGCTCAGCGTCTGTACGAAGACGGTCACATTACCTACATGCGAACTGACAGCGTAAACCTCAGCGGCGAAGCGATCAAGGCGGCTCGAGGTCGCGTCGACGATCTGTACGGCAAGGATTATCTCAGCCCGGAACCTCGCCAGTATTCCACCAAGACGAAAGGCGCGCAGGAAGCTCACGAAGCCATACGTCCGGCCGGCACCGATATGAAAACGGCCGATGAAATTGGTCTGACCGGCGCCGAGTACAAGCTCTACCAGATGATCTGGAAGCGTACGATGGCGACTCAGATGGCTGATGCCATTCTGCGCTTTGATACAGTCACAATCACTGTCGGTGATGCAGAATTTCGTGCGACAGGTCGTACGGTCGAGTTCGCTGGTTTCTTCCGCGCCTATGTGGAAGGCTCGGATGATCCGGATGCGGCGATTGAAGATCAGGACTCCACCCTTCCGCCAATGAAGGAGAAGGATGTTCTGAAGTGCCAGAATGCCGAAGCCATCTCGCACGAAACCAAACCACCGGCTCGCTACACCGAAGCAACGCTTGTCCGAACTCTGGAATCCGAAGGTATCGGCCGACCTTCAACCTATGCCAGCATTCTCAGCACGATCCAGGATCGAGGATACGTGCGAAAGAATGGCAATCAGCTGGTTCCGACCTTCACCGCCATGGCCGTGACAAAGCTGCTCGAGAATCATTTCCCGAATCTCGTGGACCTTGGTTTCACCGCGGGAATGGAACAGACGCTGGACGATATCGCCACGGGTTCTGCGGAGCGTCTTCCGTACCTTCGAAACTTCTATCACGGTCAGGAAGGACTCGACGAACAGGTCAAGCGCCGCGAAGGGGAAATTGATCCTCGTGACGCCTGCACGCTCTCAATCGACGGGCTTGATGCGTCCGTGCGAGTCGGTCGTTATGGGCCGTATTTCGAGAAAACTCGCGGCGAAGAAAAGCTGACCGCGTCTATCCCCGACAGCATCGCGCCGGGGGAAATCACGAACGAAGTTGCGGATCGTCTGATTGAAGAAAAACAGCGAGGACCGCAGGCGATCGGTATGCACCCGGAAGAAGGTCTGCCGATCTATTCGATGCGAGGACCCTTCGGGCCGTATCTTCAGCTGGGCGAAGTGACCGACGAAAATCCCAAACCAAAGCGCTGCAGTATTCCGCTTTGCTTTGACCCTTTGAATATCGAGCTTCCTGTGGCCGTCGAACTGATGGCACTGCCCCGCCGCATCGGCAAGCATCCTTTGACTGACAAGGTGGTAAACGCAGGGATCGGCAAGTTTGGTCCGTATGTGACTCACGATAAGGTCTTCGCAAGCTTTGATCGCAAGAGTCACACGTACGACCACGAGGGCGAGACTTACAACGTGCTGAACATCCCGATGGATGCTGCTGTCGAGATGCTGCGGAACACCAAGAAGAAGGCCGCACCAACACCACTGCGCGAACTGGGCAACCATCCGGAAGACAAAGCACCGGTGCAGATCTTCGAAGGCAAGTACGGTCCGTATGTGAAACACGGAGCCGTCAACGCGACTGTGCCTAAGGATAACGACATCGGCAGCATCACACTCGAACAGGCCGTTCAGTGGCTGGAAGAAAAAGCCTCCAAAGGAACCGCACGCAAGACAGCCCGCAAAGCCGCTCGATCCGCCGATTCCAAAGGCAGCGCGAAGTCTGTTGTGAAGAAGGTACGTAAGAAGAAGTCGACCTGACCACGAATCCTGCCGCCAGTCTGAACGACCACCCAGATAGCGGAACGGCGCAAGGCGTCCGGTGTCACACGACGCCCTTCATCACCGGTATCCCGGCGAGTGGAATGCGTCAGCTTCCCGGTATGCGTTTCTCAAACCTCGACTGTTTTGTGCAGGGCAGAAGAATGGTGGCAGAAGAATAGTCGCAGTCAGTGGTGCCGAAGAGCGATC
>CAZIGZ010000004.1:16099-96483 GCA_964538835.1 uncultured Chitinophaga sp.
GGCAGAAGAATGGTGGCAGAAGAATAGTCGCAGTCAGTGGTGCCGAAGAGCGATCTTTGGGCGCACAGGTAAAGCCTGTGCCGCGAAGCGGTCGTAAGCGGAAGGGATAGCGTGGTCATTCCAGTGCACCGTGTCCAACAGCATTTCACTGAAAACCGAACACTGAACACGGAAAACCCCAAAGCGCACGCCCTTCAGGCGTGCTGCCCGATGCTGGAGTTCGAATTGTTAGCCGGATGAAGCCATCAAAAAATCGGGCCCGGCATCCAGGGGCAGAACTCTTCGTCACCGATTCCCTGTTGTTCGCTGAGTGTCTTGTCGCCGCTGGCAACAGCGACGATCTTTTCAAAGATCTCCGTGCCCACATTTTCGATCGAATTGCCATCCAGAATACTGCCGGCATTCAGGTCCATGTCGTCGCGCATGCGGTTGTAAAGCGGCGAGTTCGTTGCGACCTTGATCGTCGGAGCGGGCTTGCATCCAAAGCAGCTTCCTCGCCCTGTTGTGAACACCACGACCTGACAACCTCCCGCCACAAGGCCCGTCACGGAGATCGGGTCGTAGCCAGGAGTATCCATGAACGTGAAGCCTTTTTCCGTGATCGGTTCTGCAAACTGATAGACGGCTCGCAGCGGTGCTGTCCCGCCTTTCGCAACGGCCCCCAGTGATTTCTCGATGATCGTTGTGAGGCCGCCCTGCTTGTTGCCGTAGGACGGATTGTTGTCGATCGAGGCGTTATTCTTCTTCGCGTAATCTTCCCACCAGCGAATGCGTTCCAGCAGTTGCTCGCCGACAGTCCGAGTCACTGAACGTCGCGTCAGCAATTGTTCAGCTCCATAGACTTCCGGGGTTTCCGCCAGCACCGATCCGCCACCGTGAGCCACCAGCAGATCGCTCGCGAAACCCAGCGCGGGGTTGGCTGTAATCCCGCTGGCGCCGTCACTGCCACCGCACTGAAGACCCAGAATCAGCTCTGACAGCGGGATCGGTTCACGGCGCACGTTGTTTGCATCTGGCAACAGTTCTCGCAGCACGCCCACCGCGCGATCCACAGTGCGTCGAACTCCACCGACTTCCTGAATATTCAGGATCATCGGCAGTGAACTGTCCTGCGAAGCGGAACGACCGCCCAGCTGAACCAGTCCCTGCGTCTCCTGAAGGTGACTGGCCTGTGCAGTCTCGCAGCCAAGTCCCAGGACAATGCAGGCCGCGATGTTGGGATGACGAGCAAAGCCGGCCAGCGTTCGATTCAGCAGGAGATGATCTTCGCCGTTATAAGCGAACGCACAGCCGCTCTTATGAACGATGGGGATGACACCATCAATGTTCGGGAACGCGCTGAGGTCCGATCGAGACAGTTCCTGAGCCACATAGCGAGAGGTCGTGGCCGAACAGTTCACCGTGCTGATAACGGCGATGTAGTTTCGAGTCCCCGCGGCTCCGTTTTTTCTTCGGTAACCCTGAAACGTACGAGGTGCCGGCGTTGGGAAGGAAACAAGTTCCGTTGAAAATTCGTATCCGGCTTTTTCTCGCTCAATGCTGACGTTATGCACATGCACCCATTGCCCTGGAGCAATGTCCGTTGCGGCAGATCCGATCGGCTGTCCGAACTTGCGGACCGTCGCCCCTTTGGGCATGGGGATGAGGGCCAATTTGTGGTTGACCGGAATTGCTTCGGCAACGGTCACGCTGCGCCCCGCCACAGTAACATTTTCGCCCGGCTGCAGTGCGCGGCGAGCCACTGCGATGGTGTCTGAAGGATGGAGCAAAAGGAGCGGTTCAAGTGAAGACACAGGCGGGATTCCGGAGACGTGGGGAAGAGTGAGCAGCGGCATTGACGCCAGCAAGTGAAGTCGCAGATTCTCACGGAGATCACTCGGAACCACAAGGCCGACAACGCGCGGGCAGAACAGGCCCTGAAATCTGCTTCGGGCTGGCGGAACGGGTTGATTTTCTGCGGTGCTCTCTCGCTGCTTCGTTCTTCGTAAGGAGACCGGTCTCGCTGGAGAATTGCAGTAAAAATCGCGATTCTCACTGCACAAGGGCTCAATTGGCGCTGATTTCCGAGGCAGCTAAAATTTGCGGCTCACGTTCCTTTCTGTCTCTTGTCTCACACGATATGGCTGTTCCATGATCAAGATTGGTATTAACGGTTTCGGGCGCATTGGCCGAATGGTGTTCCGCGCGGCGGTTCAGAACTTTGCAAACGACATCGAAGTGGTCGGCATCAACGACCTGCTGGAGCCAGAGTACCTGGCGTACATGCTGAAGTTTGACTCCGTGCATGGTCGCTTCAAGGGTGAAGTTTCCACTGAGGGAACCAACCTGATTGTCAACGGAAAGAAGATCCGACTGACCGCCGTGAAGGATCCTTCAACCCTGAAGTGGGACGAAGTCGGTGCTCACGTTGTTGTAGAATCCACAGGTCTGTTCCTGGATCACGCAACCGCTGAAGCTCACCTGAAGGCCGGCGCGAAGAAGGTCATCATGTCTGCTCCGTCCAAGGACGAAACTCCGATGTTCGTCTACGGCGTGAACCACCAGACCTACGCTGGTCAGACCATCATCTCCAACGCTTCCTGCACCACCAACTGCCTGGCTCCGCTGGCAAAGGTTGTGAACGATACGTTCGGCATCAAGCGAGGCTTGATGACCACCGTTCATGCCGCCACGGCAACTCAGAAGACCGTTGACGGACCAAGCTCCAAGGACTGGCGCGGCGGACGTGGTATTCTGGAAAACATCATTCCTTCATCCACCGGTGCTGCAAAGGCTGTCGGCAAGGTGATTCCGGAGCTGAACAAGAAGCTGACCGGTATGGCCTTCCGCGTTCCAACCTCAGACGTGTCCGTTGTGGACCTGACGGTTGAACTGAACAAGGCTGCGACCTACGAAGAAATCTGTGCGGCGATCAAGGCTGCTGCAGAAGGTCCTCTGAAGGGCGTGCTGGCCTACACAACTGAGAAGGTCGTTTCTACGGACTTCGTGGGCGAAAGCTGCACCAGCGTATTCGACGCGGAAGCTGGCATCGCACTCGACAGCACCTTCGTGAAGCTGGTTGCGTGGTACGACAACGAGTGGGGTTACTCCAACAAGGTTCTGGAGATGGCTCGCGTTATCGCGAAGTAATTCCGGAAATTCGAAGACTCGACGCGAGAGCCCGATCGCCTGATCGGGCTCTCTTTTTGCGCCGGGAATGGAGTTCGACCGGCAACTTCGCTTCAAAATCCCCGGAGGATGCAAAAGTACAGTTAGTCTGGCCGACAGTTCGGCATAGAATGTGGAATCACGGAATCCAACGAACCGGGGTGTGGCGAGCAAAGACTCCCGTTCGGCGATCAGAGTTTCTCAGCAGAGTCTCTATGAACAGCGAATCGGACGCAGCAAATCCTTCTCCCAAGCCCACGCCGCCTCGCTGGCGCAGGGCCACGGTTACGGTCTCGATGATCGTGGGGATGCTGGTGACGGGAACGGCGGTAGCTCCGAGTGTGCTGCTTCGATCGTACCGCAATGAAGTGCTGGCGGCCGGAATCGGCGACCCGGCTTTGAAAGTCTCCTGTCAGGACGTGACTGGCGGATGGTTCACTCCGCTGTCCTTCAGTGGTGTCTCGATTCAGGATGCGGACGGCAAACTGAAGTGTTCGATGGCTGTTCTTCAGACGTCAGGGACTCTGATGAGTTTCCTGATGGGATCAACAACACCAACCGACATACAGCTGACGAAACCCGAGCTGCAGATTCATGTCGACGAAGATGGCAAATGGCCAGCGATCGCCTGTGGACATCCAGGACGAATCCCGGTGTCGTTTGCCGTGAGCGATGGATCATTCCGGATGTCGGTCCCGTGGAGGACATTGCCGATCGTGGACCTGAAGGGGCTGAATCTTCGGGGAGCCATCAAGCCCGACGAGAGCGGCCTCCAGACACTCACCACGGAAGCTGCTCAGCTGCTTGATCATGTCACCCTGTCAGATCTCCATGCGGAACAGAATCTTGCCCTCGTCGCGCCGGTGTTGTCACAGTCCACGGCGATTTCCGGGGAGACATCGCTGTGGCTTGAGCCGATGTCGATACCGCTGGAAGGTGACAAGGCGATGAATCCGTTTCCGATTCGTGGCCGCGCGGTGATCCACTCGCTGCATGCAAAACTGAAGCAGGACTGGGCACGACAGCTGGCGCTTCTGGGAGGACAGCTGACGGGTTCGGAATTGCCGGATGAAATCCAGGTCGCTCAGGATTCAGAGATTCGATTTGATGTTTCCGAGCAGGGTATTCGACATGACAGCATGGTGTTCCTGCTGCCGGAGATTGCAGACAGCTTTGCCGTGGAGTCATCCGGAGCCATTCTGCTGGATGAAACTCTGGATCTGATTCTGACCGTGAAGATGCCTAAAGTGCAGACAGCCGACAAGCCTTTTCTCGGCATGCTGGCTCAACTGAGTTCCGAACCACTGCGGCTTGCTGTGAAAGGCACCGTCTCAAAGCCTCTGCTTCAGATGCCGGAGGGAATGGATGTTCTGGGCCAGCTGATGAAGACGATCGCTCCGGCTCAGTATCAGGAGGAAGCTCCGAGCGTTCCACAGGCGGCGGGAGGGCTGATCCAGAAAGTTGGCCAGCCGGGCGCCAAGCCATCTGCCGCGGAAGTTACTGGCGGCATCATTGACCTGATCCGAGCAATCGACAAAACCCCGAAGGATCCTGCTGAGGCTCAGAGGGCCCGGGAAGCTCGCGAGAAAAAACGCGAAGAACGGCGTCGTCGCAAAGCTGAGTAACGGGATTTTGGGCACGGCAATTCGGCGACAGCGGATGTTCCCTGGGGGCGTCGAGTTTCCGTTGGCCGCAAAATGCTCTGAAATGCCCGAATTCTGCAAGACTCAGCCTGCTCAAATGGGACAGCCGACTTTGAAAAATACTGAAGAATGTTCGGGAACAGAGCTTCTTTCCCGATAGGATTCGTACTTCAGCGAATACCCGGCATTCCGGGGATTGTGTTCTGGGAAAATGTTCGTTCCGGGCGTTACGCCTGAATCGTTGAGCCGCCTACATGAAATTTCTGATTCGACTGCTGATCATCATTGCGATTATCGCGCTCCTGGGCTTTGGTGGCTATAAGACTCAGGGCTGGCTGGCTGAGCGGAATAAGCCTCGCTTCAAAACTGCCAAAGTGGAAACCGGAGATCTCAGGATCTCTGTGAATGCCTCCGGTGAAGTGAACCCTGTCTTGAAGGTCAAAGTCGGCAGCTTCGTCTCGGGCCCGATTTTGAAGCTCCATGTTGACTACAACACCGAAGTGAAGGAAGGCGATCCGCTTGCCGACATTGATCCTCGCATTTACGACGCTGCGGTCGCGCGCGATGAAGCGGCCCTGCTGACTCGCAAGGCAGACGTTCTTCGTGTTCAGGCGGAACTACAGCGAGCCATCAACGATGAAAAACGTTCCATCGCACTGAAGTCAGAGAACCCCGATTTCATCTCTCAGGCGGAATTGGACCAGTACCGATTCACACGGCAGGCCCTGGAAGCTCAGCTGCAGGTAGCAGAAGCCGGAGTCAGTCAGGCAGATGCAAATCTGGAGAACTCCAAGGCCAACGTCGCCTATACAAAGATCACTTCGCCCGTGGATGGAGTGGTGATCGATCGCAAGATTGATCCGGGGCAGACACTGGCCGCTCAGTTTCAAACTCCGGAGCTGTTCGTGATTGCACCGAAGATGCGAGAGAAGATGCATATTCAGGCCTCGGTCGACGAAGCGGATATCGGCCTGATCAAGCAGGCCGAAGCCACGAAGCAGCCGGTCTTCTTTTCTGTCGATGCCTATCCGGATGTGGTGTTCAAGGACGCGATCATTGAGCAGATTCGAATCGCTCCGACTGTGGCACAGAACGTGGTTACTTATCCCGTGATCGTCGCCACGCCAAACCAGGATCTGAAGCTTCTGCCCGGTATGACCGCGAATCTTACGTTTCAGGTTTCGGAGCTGAAGAACATTCTGAAGGTGCCCAACGAGGCACTTCGGTACAACCCCGAAAAGCAGCATGTTCGCGAAGGTGACCAGAAGTACCTGGAGCTGTCGATTACTCAGGACACGAAAGATGACGAAGCAACCTCGTCGCTGGAACCGCCGGTCGATGACAGCGTGGCCGCCGCGAAGGCCGCGATGAAACGCATCGTCTGGGTTCAGGAAACTGCTGTCGAAGCTGCGGAACTGGCAAAGGCCAAACAGGAAGAAGAGGCGAAAAAGTCCGGCAAACCCGCCCCTGCACCTCCAGCCGTCGCGGTGCCTGCTACGGATCCGCTGACCGGACTTCCCGCTTTGAGCGGAAAGCTAAAGGCCGTGGAAATTTATATCGGAGACAGCGATTACCGCTTCACCCAGGTGACCTCCGGAAACCTCAAAGACGGCGATCTTGTCGTCACTGGCGTTAAGCCTCCGGAGGCACAATGAGCATTCTGCTGACGATCTATGTGGCTATTCGAGCCCTGCTCCGAAACAAGATGCGAGCCTCGCTGACGATCCTGGGGATTGTCATCGGGATCGCAGCGGTCACGACGATGGTGTCTGTTGGAAGCAGCGCGGGGCAGTTGCTTCAGAATCAGCTGCAGTCCATCGGTTCCAACTTCATCGTGGTGCAGCCAAAGTTTGAGCGTCGTCGAGGTGTTCAGTCGGGCAACGTGATTACTTTGACTGACGATGATGCGGAAGCTATTGGCCGGGAGTGTCCGTCGGTCCTTGCCTATTCTCCTCTGGTCTTCGGCGCGAGGCCTGTTGTTCGAGGCAACAGCAATATGCAGCCCAAGGAGATGTGGGGCGTTGGCGTAAACTATCTTCGAGTACGCAGCTGGGACATCGACGCGGGTGGTTTCTTCACAGAGCGTGATGAGCGAGCCGGCAACTGCGTGTGCGTGGTCGGATACACGGTCGTGCGTGAGTTGTTCCCCGCAGATAATCCGATCGGGCAGCAGCTTCGAATTGGCAATATTCCGTTTACGGTTGTCGGTGTGCTCGGAAAGAAAGGCGCGTCGCTCACTGGTGATGATCAGGATAACGTCGTGCTGATGCCGTACACGACTGTCAAGAAGCGACTGCAGGGGTCGTCGTTCAAAGATGTGGCGGCCATTCTTGTGGGTGCGAGAGCTCCTGAGCTGATCGATTCTGCCAAGGGTGAGATCATTCAGCTGCTGAACGATCGACACCATATTGCCCCCGGACAGAAAGCGGATTTTGAAGTCGTCACCAGTGCTCAGCTGTCAGAACTGTTCGGCACCATCACAGGCATGATGACGATGCTGCTGGCTTCCATCGCGGGCATCTCCCTTCTGGTCGGCGGTGTCGGCATCATGAACATCATGCTGGTTTCTGTGACGGAGCGAACTCGCGAAATCGGAATCCGCATGGCCGTGGGTGCTCGCGGAAGAGACATCCTGTTTCAATTCCTGATCGAATCGGTCGTGCTCAGCTGTTTTGGCGGAGTCATCGGACTGGCAATGGGAATCAGTGCCTCCATAGGGATTACCAAGCTGATCAACTCCATCAGCTCGGGGGCAGACTGGCCGGTTGTGGTATCGATCCCCGCGGGAATTATCGCCATGGTCTTCGCGGCTTTCGTGGGACTTGTGTTTGGCCTCTATCCCGCGTGGCAGGCCAGCCGACTCGACCCGATCGACGCACTGCGATACGAATAGTCGCGTCGAATTTTGACGATCGCCCGATGCCGCAACATTGAAAATTCGCGCCGATGACCTCCAATCACCCGGCGGAGTTTCCGTATCCATGCTCACACTTCGATGATTGCCGATGAGTCGGGCTGCTTCATCACGCGACCCCAACCAGACAACTCCTGCACCGTCCGCTGCAGCGCTGCGTCGAGCAACTGCGAAGGTGTCGGCCTGGTTTGACTCGCGGAAGTGGACGGTGTTTCCCTTTCAGAAGCAATCGTGGAACGCATGGCTTTCCGGTGAGAGCGGATTGATTCATGCGACCACCGGAACCGGCAAGACTCTGGCGGCATGGTTTGGCCCCGTCATCGAAGCGCTGGCAGAATCCGAAAAGGACTCATCGGCCACAGAGAACTCGCCGCTTCGAGTCCTTTGGGTGACGCCCCTGCGAGCGCTCGCGATCGACACGCTGCATTCACTTCGTGAACCTCTTCAGGCATTGAACGTCGGCTGGTCAGTCGAAAGCCGAACCGGCGACACGTCCCAGTCACAGCGCCAGAAGCAGCGCGTTCGACTTCCCACCGCGCTGGTGACGACTCCGGAGAGTCTGACGCTGTTGCTGACTCGTCCGGACGCACCGGAACAGTTTCGTCATTTGCGAGCCGTCGTGTGTGACGAATGGCACGAACTTCTTTCGACGAAACGAGGCGTGCAGTTGGAGCTTGCTCTGGCCCGGCTTCGACGCTGGTGCCCGAAGCTTCGCACGTGGGGACTGTCGGCAACACTGGGAAACATTGAAGAAGCCATGCAGGTGCTGCTGGGATCATCAGCGTCAGCAACCTGCGTTTCTGCGTCGGGAGTTACCAGTCAGGGCGGACGTCTGATCGAAGGAAAGCAGCGCAAGGAGGTCGTTGTTGATTCGCTGATCCCCAGGCGAATCGAGCGATTTCCGTGGGCCGGGCACATGGGGCTTCAGCAGATGCCCGATGTGCTTCGCGCCGTCGAAAGCGCACAGTCGACGCTGGTCTTCACGAATACAAGATCTCAGACCGAAGCCTGGTATCACGCCATGCTGGCTGCTCGCCCGGACTGGGCTGGAAGCATCGCGCTGCATCATGGTTCGCTGGAACCCGAAACTCGTGGCTGGGTGGAAGACGGCCTCCGCGCGGGCCAGCTGAAATGTGTCGTGTGCACCAGCAGTCTCGACCTTGGCGTAGACTTCAGTCCGGTGGATCGAGTCCTTCAGGTGGGATCGCCCAAAGGCGTTGCTCGTCTTCTGCAGCGAGCCGGTCGAAGTGGTCACCGGCCAGGAGCCGTCAGTCGAGTCACCTGTGTGCCGACTCATGCGCTGGAGCTTGTGGAAATCGCCGCCGCGCGCGATGCGATCGAGGCTCGTCAGCTGGAAGGCCGGCAGCCTCATCGTAATCCGATCGATGTACTCTGTCAGCATCTGGTCACCATTGCTGTCGGCTCGGGATTTGAATCAACAGATCTGCTGAATGAGGTTCGCACAACGGCCAGCTTCAGTGATCTTCACGACGATGACTGGAACTGGGCTCTGCATTTTGTGGCCAACGGCGGAGATGCTCTGAAAGCCTATCCGGACTATCACAAGCTCAAACAGGTCGGCGATCGCTATCTCGTCGAGGATGCTCGGATCGCCCGACAGCATCGAATGTCGATTGGCACGATCACAAGTGATGCGTCGCTCGTCGTGCAGTATCTGAACGGTCCGCGAATCGGGACGGTCGAAGAGAATTTTCTGGCGAAGATCAGTCCCGGTGAGTGCTTCACGCTGGCCGGCAAGACAGTCGAGCTTGTCGCGATTCGTGACATGAAGGTCTGGGTGCGCAAAGCTCCCAGTTCCGAAAAGGCCAGGATCCCAAGGTGGATGGGAGGCCGCATGCCTCTGTCCACGGAACTTGCCGCATCTGTCAGAAGACGACTGGAACAGGCCAGTCATGGGGAATATCGTGGTCCGGAAATGCAGGCGGTTAAGCCGCTGCTCGAGCTTCAGTCTCAATGGTCACAGATTCCGCTGCCGGATGAGCTGCTGATTGAAGAGATTCGCAGCCGTGAAGGATTTCATCTGCTGTTCTATCCGTTCGCTGGCCGTCTTGTTCATGAAGGTCTTTCCGCGCTGTTTGCATGGAGGCTGGCACAGCGAGAACCGTTGACGTTTACGATGTCAGTGAATGATTACGGATTCGAACTGCTCTCTGCCGAACGGGCGAATCTGGATGACGCGATCACTAACGGCCTGTTCGAAGAAGTAACGCTGGCAGATGATCTGGAACGCTGTCTGAACGCTGCGGAAATGGGCAAGCGTCAGTTCCGCGAAATCGCGCGAGTCTCCGGGCTTGTGTTTCAGGGATACCGAGGACAGCAGAAGACGGCTCGGCAACTACAGGCCAGCAGCGGTCTGCTGTATGACGTCTTCACCAACTATGATCCGGGGAACAGACTGCTTCTTCAATCACGCCGCGAAGTTCTGGAGCGGCAGCTCGAACACAGTCGTCTCGTGGAGACTCTAAGTAGTCTGCAGCGTCAGGCCGTCCTTCGACGCACGCCCGAACGGCTGACACCGCTCGCATTTCCCCTGATCGTTGCTCGTCTTCGCGAACGATTGAGTTCCGAGAAGCTGTCGGATCGAATAGCCCGCATGACGCTGCAGCTGGAAGCCGCCGCAGATCGAGGGAAAGGTCGTTAAGTCTCGCGGCCTCGCAGCGGCCCATAATCCTCCCCACGCATGCGCACCAGAATGCTCCCCACCCACGCGAAGCGAAGGGAGGGGTCGAGCGAGCGCCAGCAAGCTCGGGGGCGGGCCACGCACGCTGCACGTGAAGGACGACGCAGTGTGTCTTTGGTTGGACAAGGAATGGGCGACGAAGAATAATCGCCGTAGGATGGACGCCCTCGTCCGTCTGCGTTTCACTTCTTGATGCTCGATCAGTTCGTTCGCGTCATCTCATGTTCAATTCCATCGACGGGAACTCGAGGTCAACTTGCAAGAGAAAGACGGCCGAGGGCGGCCATCCTACGGGAGTGATTTATGCAGCTTAGTTCGAGAGCCTTGAAGTTTCTGATGTTCCTGCTGGTCTTCCCGTTCAGTGCAAGTCAAAGTCTGGCAGACGATTCCATGTGGTACGGCGTGATGGATATTGGCGTGAGAGAATTCCGGTTCCTCATTCAGCCTGGTTCGGAGAAGAACGCAAACAAGTGGCAACTGGTCAGCTTTGATGAAGGCGACGCCACGTTTGATCTTGATGACTTCAAGCTGACGAAAGATGTGCTGTCGTTTCAGCTCAAAGCGACAGCCGCAGCATTCGAAGGCACGATATCCGCTGATGGACAGAAAGCTGACGGGCGGTGGAAGCAGCGAGGTGCCGACTTCCCGTTTTCATTTCGCAAGGTCGACACGCGCCCGGAGGATAAGCCTTCGGAGATTTGGGTCGGCGATCTTTCCGTGCTGTTTCAGAAACTGAAGATCCAGTTACGCGTTTATCGAAAGGACGACGGCTCCGAAGAGATTCGCTTCGACAGTTTGTCGCAGAAGGCCGGTGGCTTCAAAGCGGTGCGAACTGTGAAGGACGGAGTATGGACTGTCACCGTCGAAGGGGTAAAAGGGACGTTCGAAGGAAAAGCGGCGGCTGATGGTAAGTCGGTCGCTGGAAAGTGGTCACAGGGAGGACCGCAGCTTGAACTGATTCTGGAGCGATCCGAAACCTCTCCGGAGCCGGAGAAACCGAAGCGACCGCAAACGCCGGTGCCTCCGTTTCCCTATGCCGCGACGACGGTGAAGTTTCCGAGTCTTGAAGAAGGTGTGGCGCTGGCAGGGACATTGACCGTTCCGAAGACTCCGAAGCCAGCGTCTGGATTTCCGGCAGCGATCCTGATTTCGGGTTCAGGGCCCCAGGATCGCGATGAGACTCTGCTGGACCATAAACCATTCGCCGTCATTGCCGACGCGCTGACTCGTCGAGGAATCTGTGTGCTGCGTTTTGATGACCGAGGCACAGCAGAATCGACCGGAGACTTTGCAAAGGCGACCAGCGAGAACTTCGCTTCCGACGTCGAAGGTGCTGTTCGATTCCTGAAGAATCAACAGGACGTGAATGCGAAACAGATCGGGCTCATCGGTCACAGTGAAGGAGGCCTGATTGCACCGATGGTCAGCGTAAAGAACTCTGATGTGGCCTGGATCGTTCTTCTCGCCGGACCGGCTGTCAACGGAGCGGAGATTTTGAAGTCTCAGGGACGTCTGATTGCTCAGGCAGAAGGTGTCACAGATGCTGCTTTACTCGATGCTCAGACAAAGTCTCAGGACGTCCTGATCAGCCTTGTTCTTCAGAATCCCAATGCGTCTGCAGAAGAGCTGCTGCCAAAGGCGATGGAACAACTGGCAGACATGGCTCCAAAGGAGGAGTCAAAACAAGCGGAGTTTCAAGCGGAACTCACTGGCGGACTTAAGGAACTGAGTTCGCCCTGGTTTCGCTACTTCCTGGCTCATGATCCAGGTGCCGTGCTGGAGAAAGTCGCGTGCCCGGTCCTCGCACTTAACGGTGAGAAAGATACTCAGGTGGACCCGAAGCTGAATCTTCCTCGGATTCGTGAGGCTTTGAAGAAGGCCGGGAATGAGCGATCCACAGCGGAAGAGATCTCAGGTGTCAACCACCTTTTTCAGACATGCCGCACCGGTGGTGTCAGTGAATACAGCACGATTGAGGAGACGGTCGCACCGATCGTGCTGAAGAAGGTTGGTGACTGGATTCTGCAGCAGGCTCACTGACAATTGTTTTTCACCGTCAGGACACAGGCGAAACATGTCGACACACAACCCCTACGAAGTGCCGGAAGTTCACAACATTGCGAGTGCATCAGAAAGTCGCGAGCGACTGCGACGGATAGCGGCCGGGCAGCGGAATACCAATCTTGCGGCGTTGTCGTACATCTGTCTGCTGCCAGCCAATTTGCTGCTTCGAACTGTTGCTGACAGCGTTCAGGCATCCGGAGTCATCTTTCTTGTGCTGGTCGTTTGCGTCATCGTGTACGGCGCTGTCTCGGTCTATGGACTTGCCTCGGTGCTTCGAGGCAGAGTGATCGCCGTCATCTACGTCGTCGGATTGTTAGCACCTTTTCTGGGACTGCTCCTCCTGCTGTCACTCAGCGGAAGGGCCACGAAGATCCTGCGAGAGAACGGTATCAGGGTCGGATTTCTGGGAGCAGATCCGAGGACAGTGTGATGAATTCAGGCCGCGAGGAGGCCTGTGAAATCAGCCCCAGCCCGGCTTCACGCCGGGTGAGCCTTGGTTTGGCAACTACCCCCGAAGGACGCGCCGTTACGATATGGTCCCGGACCGCATTTATTCCGGCACAGAGATGCTCGCCTTGATGTGCTTCAGGTGAGCAACGATCGTGAAGGTCATGATGACCAGCAGCGACCATGACGTCCATTTGCCGACATGAACAACGGCCCACGCGCCGATCTGGTTGGGATACTGCCAGACTCGAAAGAACGTGCTCAGGTTTTCCGCCAGCCAGACAAAGAACCCGATCAGGAGAAATGACAGCAGCAGCGGCATGCGACGATCGCGATCCAGAGGACGATAGAGCACCGTCGTGCGTGCGTACAGGCCCAGAACAAAGGCAACCAGGTACCAGCGAAAGTCTGCGATGAAGTGATGCGTGAAAAAGTTGGCATAGATCGCCAGGGCGGCCAGAGTCGCCATCCAGTACGGCGGATGGTGTCGGACTCGCAGTTCCAGCAGTCGCCATGACTGAATCATGTAGCTTCCCACGCCTGCGTACATAAATCCGGAAAACAGCGGCACTCCCATGATGCGAAACACGCCGGGATCCGGATAACTCCACGATCGAATCTGATCGGAGGTCTTGAAGATTTCCAGGCACAGGCCGACCAGATGGAACAGCGTAATCGCTTTGACTTCGTCCTTCGATTCCAGTCCGGCCCACAGCATCCAGCCCTGAATGGCCAGTGCGATCAGAAGCAGCAGGTCATAACGAGGAATCCCGAAGAGACCGTCTCGAGGAACCGTAAAGACCGCGGCGAAGAACAGCACGACAAACAGGCAGGCTCTGGCTTCCTTCAGACCGAACCAAAGCAGTTCCAGCAGGAATCGACGGACTCCGGTGACTTCCCGGCGAGGTCTCCATTCCATCAGCCAAGTGTCAAACGCGTTGAGTGTCATCGGATGAGTGATCACTGTTTCGTGTCGATGGTCTTAAGGTCCAGGAAGAGCGATGGTCTCAGATACGCTTCCTGCTTTCCCTTCGCGTACGTGACCCACATGCGCAGATCGGTGGCGTCGTAGACAACGTTCACCACGTTGCCGCCCTTGATGGGAATACTGTTGGCGAGCTGCACGAGCTTTTCGCCGTTGAGCTTTCCGAAGTCGTTCTTCAGTGTCGGGAACGCACCACGGCCTTCATCGTTGTACACGACACAGCTCAGTACGTTCGGAGCAAACTCATCCGTTGGATCATTATCCTTCCAGATCTTCACTTGCTCACCTTTTGGTTCCGGCGAATGAGCACGAATCTTGACGGCTCGCTTGTCTGACTGACCGTCACCGAACACAAAATGGTAGCGTTTGGTCAGCGGCTGCTGTTCGAAGATCGAAAGTGTCTCCGTCAGTGAATCTGCGTCATACAGCATCGTTCGGAAGAAAACTGTGAAATGCGGAGCGTGAACGAAGTACGGAGCTTCGCGCTTTGACGCGTCACCCATTTCAGCCAGAGTAATGCCCTTGAAGTTCATGCCCGTGTGAGCACCAACAAATCCGGCAAAGGTTGGCACGACATGCGGCACCCCGTGGTCAGGAACGTATACCACGATCGCCGCGACTTCGTGAGCGCCGATCTCCATGCTCCAGTCCAGATTCCGAGTCTGATACAGATGGCCGTCTTCGGTCGCGTCGCCCCAGGCGGCAATGCTGCTGCACGAATAAGGCTTGAGCAATGGAACAGCGTGCAATGCCTGAAGCGTCTTCAGCGGCAGCCCGCATCCGTCCGCCAGTCCGGCAATCTCCTGCTCAACACGATCATCCGCATAGGCCGCTGAGCGTGACCAGACTTCCAGCAGAGTCTCTTCGGTCACCTGAAGCTGAGCACAGATGCCCTTCATTGCTGCCGGAACAAACGCCTGAATTTCCTGCTTCAGAGCTTCTCCCAGCTGCCGCCCCATGGCATACGGCGTGCCTCGAACAATCACCAGCGGAATCTGAGCATCACCCTGAGTCAGCATGGTCCGAGTCGCTTTGGCTTCAACAACCGGCGTTCGAAAAACCGACTGATCGACGTCAGACGCACCATTGGTGATCGCCTGAGCTTTCTCGTCCGCCAGCGTGACGCCGACGATGCCTTGCAGGAACGCAAGCAGCAACAAACCTCGAACAAATGAGCGCATGGGATCCTCACCTTTCCTGACAGCATGGACGAGTGGGAAGTGTTTCGGGAATGGCACTGGGTGTCAAATCGAGTTTGGGTGGTCGCCAATGGCAGGTCCTTTCTGCCGGATCTGCGGGAAAGGACTTTCGCCGTCAGGCGATGGTAGAACGATTGTCTCAATCGTTCGTTATTCCGGTCTGAAGCGAGGCATTGGCGGGGGAAGCGATTGGGGACAATCGCTCTACAGTTCGCAAACAGCCTCGCAGCTTTGCAGCGAAAGCCGCAAGTTGACAGAATGTCGTCGTCCCGCGGTTGCTGATGAAATTCCTCGAAAGATGGACGCGTGAGAACGATGACGAACAGAACATCGATGCTGAAGATCGTGCTGACCGGATGGCTGTGTCTCCTGGTGAGCCTTTGTGGGATCGCCAACTCTGCGCTGGCTCAGACGCAGGTGCAGACGCAGACTCCTGCAGTTCCAGCGGAAGAATCTCTGCGGGAGCTGATCGAAGCCGCGAGGACTCAGTGGAGTGTTCCAGGCTTGGCCGTCGCCGTTGTGAAGGACGACCAGGTGATTTTGTCTTCGGGGTTTGGTGTTCGCGAGCTGGGCAAGCCTGATGCGGTCGACGGTGACACGGTGTTTGCCATCGCGTCCAATTCCAAAGCCTTCACGGCAACGGCCATCGCGATGCTGCAGGAAGAAGGCAAGCTGCAGTTTGACGATCGCGTCCAGAAGCATCTTCCGTGGCTTCAGCTGTACGATCCCTGGGTCTCCGCGGAAATTCGAGTCGACGATCTGCTTTGCCATCGAAGTGGGCTTGGCACGTTCAGCGGAGACTTGCTGTGGTGGGGAACACCGTATTCGCCGGAAGACGTTCTGCGAAGAACTCGTCACCTTCCCGCCAAGGGACGCTTCCGTTCTGACTATGGGTATTCGAATCTGATGTTTCTGGCGGCGGGCGAAGTCATTCGATCCACCAGCGGTCAATCGTGGGGTGACTTCGTTCAGCACAGGATCCTCACGCCACTGGACATGAAGCGAACAGTGACATCTGTTCGTGCCCTGGAGACTCATGGAAATGTGGCCACGCCGCACAAGTCGCTTGTTGACAGCGTCAAGCCGATTCCGTGGTTCAACTGGGACACGATGGCTGCTGCAGGCGGGATTATTTCCAGCTCCAGCGACATGGCAAAGTGGATGAAGGTGCAGCTGAATCGTGGAAAGATCGACGATCAGAAGCGGCTGTTTTCCGAAAGCACATCGCATCGCCTCTGGTCGCCCCTGACGATCATTCCCGTCAGCGAAGGTGCTCGCAAGCGAACTCCAACAACGCACTTTCGATCGTATGGCCTTGGGTTTTCTCTGGCCGATTACAAAGGACGCATGACCGTCGGGCATGGTGGTGGCTACGACGGCATGTATTCTTACCTGCTGATGGTGCCTGAAGAGCGACTGGGAGTCGTTGTGCTGACGAACAGCATGACGGGAATCTCAACGCCCTTGGCCATGACCATCGTCGACCGTTATCTCGGCGGCGAACAAACGGACCATCTTGGTCCGGGTGCCGAGCGCGATCGAAAAGACCGAGAAGCGTTCTATCAGAGAATCAAAGAGGCCACGACACCGAAGGTCACTGGCACATCCCCCAGCCATCCTCTGGAAAGTTACACAGGCAAGTTCCGATGCCCGCTGTATGGCGACGCTACGGTCGCCGTTGAAAACGAAAAGCTCGTTTTCCGCCTGCTGCCATTTCCGGAACTTGTCGCCGACCTGACTCATCTGCATTACGACACGTGGGGCATCCGCTGGCGCAAGGAATTTGCCTGGTTCGCGGAAGGAACCATCCAGTTCGTACCCGATGCCGACGGCAAGTTCCAGGACCTGAGGCTGAACGTGCCCAACGACGATCTTTGGTTCGATGAATTGAAGCTGCATCGAGTGGAGTAGCGTGAGCGGACGTGAATGCCGCTCGTGTCCCCTGATAAAAATTAGCGGAACGGCGCAAGCCGTCCGGTGCCGTAACCTGAGGATTGCGTCCCTCCGCTCTTTGTCAGTTGATCCGCCGAATGTCATGAGATGACTGAGGACCATCCGCTCTTGTGAGGTGTAATGATGAGTTATCGAACCTTCCTGTGCATCATGCTTCTGGTCATGTTCGCCGGATGCAGTGAACACAAACCCGCTGGGCCACCCAAGGCATCTGGCACGGCCGAGCCAACCTCGGATCCGAAGAATCAGTAGCTCGTGTCTCCGACGCGAGGACTTCCCGCCACGGAGTGACGGGCCACGTTGTCTACGGATCCGATGTCAATGTCCAGATCTTGACGATGTTATCAAAGCTCGATGTGGCCAGTCGCATTCCGTCACGGCTGAATGCCACGCAGCTGATGCTGTGTTTGTGGCCTTTCAGGATGAAACGCTCCACTCCGCTGTCGACGTTCCAGATCCGTACTGTTGTGTTTTGAATCGCGGTTGCCAGCCAACGTCCATTGGGACTAAAAGTGACATCGGTGACATTTGAGACAGACGTTGCGATCGAACGCATTGATGATTCACTCGTCATCGACAACAGCCTCACTACGTTGTCTTTGGTGATCACTGCCAGGCATTTCTCATCGGGGCTGAAATTCAGCGGCAGCCATGCTCCATCCAGCGTCAGTATCTCATGAACGGAACCATCATGGGGCAGAGTTTCCATGATCTTCATTTTGATGCCTTCACCCTGTGAGTTGAGAATCGTCACGGCGTGGTGAAATCCACTCGGCGAGAAGACAACGCGTTCGCAATATTCGTTGGCTCCATTGTACCCTGGCAGGATCTTGATCCTTTTTCCGCTGGTTGTGTCCCAGACAGCCACAACAGCTTCCTTTTTCTCCCTGCTCGCGCTGATCGATGTGAGCTGTTTCCCGTCTCGGCTGAACGTTACTGGTGGCCCAATTCTTCCCTCAAGCGTTGTGAGAAGCTGGCCCGTCTCTCCATCCACAATCGTGACAGTGTGATCAAAACCAACAATCGCCAGTTTGTTTCCGGCCGGGCTGAACGCCACGCTGTTCAGTTCACTCTCCATCGGCGGAAGTACAAGCAATGCCTCCCCGGGCCGGGATGCTGCTCTCTTCCGGCTTCCCTGCCCCCACGCTTGGCGCAGAAGATAAAGGTTTGTCGTCCGGAGTTTCGTCAGGAGAGCGAGGCTCCTGAAGGCATGCCGAACACACGGCTGGAGCGGCACAATTCATCAGGAGAAGCAGCACCGTGGAAAGTCGTGTCCACGCATGGAGGGGCCGAGAAGTCGTGAGAAGCTTACTGGAGTCCGCCATCGAAGCATCCTTTCAATTGATTTGAGATCAGGAGACGCACGCTACGCCCTGAGAGCAGATTCTATCCGTACCAGGAGAAACTCCGAGTGACTTGGATTGCTGTTGCCCCACGCGAAGTCTGATCGCGTTCTGCCTGTCAGACTGTCGTTCCTCGACTCGAAGCTAGCGCTGGAACGGATCAACCCTATAGACTGGACGACACCTATCAGCGCGATGGCCAGCAGAGCCGGAACTCCAGTCAAGGTACCCACTTCTTCCTGTCGCCTGAAGACAGTGTCGATCCAAAGGAGACTATAGCTGAACATCGCCAGGATCGTCACATAGTCGATGAGCAATGGTCGGCATCGAAGAGATGAGGCGGCAACAAGGACGAATATTGCCGGAATCAAGCCACTTCGGGCTCCGTCACCTGAATAGATTCGCTGTTCATTTATCAAGATGACGTCCACAGTACAACGCGTCATTGAAACGAATCCGGGCCAGATTTTTTTCTGCAATTCCTGCTTTGGTGCAGTTTTGCCCGAAATCTCGCATTCAATGATCAATTTCCGAAACCGACCTTGTCATGATGCGTGCTGCCGACGTGATGATCTGTATTGCGGCGTATCAGCGGGACAGAGCATTCCTGAGAAGAGAGCACTTGCACACGAGATTCGACGGAAACGGAACATGACTTCCGACAAACAGCACTTCGGCCTATTCAGGCTGTTCCTTCACAGTCGGTACGCACCGGCTTTGACGCATTGCTCCCTGCTGCTTCTGAGCGTCGCCATTTGGGCGCTGTTGTGGTTTGTTCCTTTCTGGATCATGTTCGTCCCCGGAGTTCTGATCGTTCACCGAATCGGGATTCTGCTGCATGAATACCTTCATGGAATTCCATTTCGCAGCTATCGCCACAATCTCGCAGTCTACGGATTCTTTGACGGGGTGATGCTGATGTTTGGGTCGATGGAACTGTTTCGCGGCACTCATCTGACACACCATCGGTGGCTGAACGCAGATGGTGATAATGCTGCAAGGTCCGATGGGGCTCAGCGCCGGAGTGGCTGGAGAAATGTGCTGCAGTCGAACGAAGTTGTCCAGCACCTGATTTATCTCCGGGAAGCTTTCCAGGGACGTCAGCAAATCGTTCGGCTGTCCCGAGTGGCTTCCGCAGCGGCACTCTCAACGATTTGTGTGATCGGCTGGTGCTGGATCGGAAGAGGCGACATTGTCCTGAAGTTGATGGCCGTGAACTTCATGACGGTCCTTGTTCCAGCCACACTGAGAGGAGCGATCGAACATCATGGTCCAGCGGGAGACCCCAGCTTTGCGAATGAATATCGCACATGGATTCCACTGTTCAATCTGAATCGACACATACATCACCACGAAGACATGCACTGTCCCTGGTATCTGCTGAAGTACCGGACAACGCATCCTCTGGCTGCTTGGCGCTACTTCACCTACTGGTATCATGTTTACGTGCAGCGCAGGTTTGTGCTGATGCGACCGATGACAACCAACGACCTGACTCAATCCCCAGAGTGCCTCGAGTCTCCGACGAGAGAACTCCCGCCACGGAGTGACGGGCCACGTTGAGCCTGGGATAATCCGCCCTGATAAGGTGATGATCATGAGCAATCGAACTTTCCTGTGCATGATCTTTCCGACCATGGCCATGTTCACAGGCTGCAGCGAAAAGAAACCGGCCGGTCCACCAAAATCACCGGCTGCCGCCGAAACAGGAGCATCGGAGTCGACCGCGCCCGCGACAGCCGATCCGAAGAAGTAGTCCTTCGAGCAACGCAGAGTCCCATCCAGTGGATTCGTTATCAATTCTCGCAGCGGATTGTGAGGGGAAGAATGGGCACCAAACGAGCCAGATTCAAATGCGACGGACAAATGATTGATGTGCTCGAAGGCGCCTATCTTTCCGGAGGCAAGCCAACACCAGAGGCGCGTGAGTTTGCGGCATCGATCCTTGCAATGATGGACAAGATCCGGAAGTTTGCCTCACGGAAACTGCGCTCGAGGTACAATGATGCCTGGCGAGATGACGATGCGCCAAAGATCGACGAGAGCGAGTTCTGCAAACTCCTCGGGCAGCCCAAGGTCGTCCTCTACGACGAAGAAGGCAGCGCCTCAATTTACTTCAGCCCAAAGTCTCTCTTCGACGGACATGGAGTTGAGGTCGCTCTGGCCGCCGGCAAGCCATACCACGCCACCGTCATTGGCTGAATGCCAGGGAAGTCGATCTGTCACTCAGCAGAAGCGACTAAAACTGAGCGAGACAGCCAATAACCGAGGATCATCGCGAATCGACGCGGATGGACCATGCCATCCGTGGAGAGCGGAGTATAACGCTCCGGTATTGCGTCGCTGACAATCATGGTAGCTCACTTGCGTAGCAATAGTCTGGGCGGAATGTCATGTGTGAGCCGGTCACTAAACCGATCGTCATTCCAGCGCCTTCAGCACGCTCTGCACTTTCGTCTCGAACACGCCCTGCCATTCGGGGGCGATGAGGGTGTCGCAGTCTTCCTGGGCGTAGCCGGGGTTGAGGCGTTGGGTGGTTGTTGGAGTGTAGTAGATGTAGCCGTTGGTGTAGCCGGCGACGAAGGTGAAGCGGTGCGGGGAGGTCTGCTTGATGTTCAAGCCGATCTGTACGGTCAGTTCCCCTGGAAATGTCACCAGCATAAAGTCGCCGATGCGGAGGCCGCCGACTTCGACTTCCAGGGGTTTGCCGGCAGCGTCCTCTGTCTGCTTCTTGTGCATCTTCAGCAAATCCAGGTTTGTCTGAAGGCGAGTCAGTTTCTCCATCGTTCGAATGTTCTGCACGTACGCGTCGATGTTGGCTCGGTTGGTGGCGTCGAGCTTTTCCAGGTCCGGGCGGTTGTTGGCTTTGTCGAGCAGATAACGGTGCGAGTAGTACGACGGATACTCGGGCTCCAGTCGATACTGCAGATACAACGGCACGAACGTTTTGAAGTTCAGACTCGTTCCTTTTAACGACTGCAGCAGTTTTGTCTGTTCAGCCTGAGCGGCTGCGATGCGAGCATCGAAGTCGATCGCTCGAGGAAGCTCGAGCGACTCATTGACGACTTTCAGCGTCGCGTCAGGCTTGCTCGTCATGGTTCGCAGGCCGCGAAGGACGTTCAGGCCGAGCATGTTGCCGAAGGGTTCGCAGTCATGCGGCTCGTGAACGCCTTTGTAGACCACAGGATTGATGTCGCCCGCACAGCCCTGAACAAAGAAGGCCATCGAATCATGGCCAAGGTTTTCTTCGATGACCCGCGAAGCAAATCCCGGGAAGTCCGCGGAGCTTGTTCCGGCCGGAACACCAAGAATCGGATGGCAAGCAAAATTGTAGACCACGGCCATCGGCGTTCCGTCATTGCGATCCAGACGCAGCAGGCCGATCTCCGGATCCACGGGACCGATGCTGACAACTTCATCATCCCACGGCATCGAATACGCATGACGCACATCCGCCTCGCTGCCGTCCTTTAGCTTCAGACGCCGGTTTTCCATAATGCGAACTTCCTGCCCAACTCCGACGGCAGCTCGCACAGGAACCAGGTTCTTCCACGCCTGGCTGACACAGTCGGCCGTCTTCGCTGCGACGTCCTTGCAGACGATCCCATGACAATGACTGGCGTTGACGAAGACATGTTTCGGAGGAATCCCGTGTGCCTTGTGGATCGATTCGCGAATCGTGCCAAGATAGGTGTCCGAGATATAGCCGATGCCGCCGATCGACACGGCATCGACGGTGATCAGCACGCAAGAGGTTTCGCCATCCTTCAGCACCAGGGCCTTGGCGAAGAGTGGGTCGTTCGAGGCGGCAGTGGGTTCGGTGATGTCGACTCTCGCCGTGCCGGCAAGAAGTTCGGCGGTTGCTTTTGGGGGAATGGCAAGACAGGCGAAGAGGCAGGCAAGCACGACCAGGGTTTTCATGGTGTGGGGCCTTTGATTTGGGGGGTGAGATGAAGCGGCAGGATTAAGATTAGGATTAAGAGGCTGGGTTTGGCTGGGTTCCCGCCTGTGCGGGAATGACGGGAAATACGGGGCTGACAGGTTCGGAGTACCGAAGCACTAGCGGATGCCGGCGAGTTTGATGCTGTGTTCGACGATATCGTAGGCTGCTCGTGGCTTTCCGATGGCCTTTGATGCGGCCTGCATCTGTTTCAGGCGTGTGGGATTCTTCAGCAGTATTTCCAGTTTGTAACTGAGTGCTGATGGATGATTGGCTTTGACGGCGGCACCGTTTTCCAGAAGGTAGTCGCTGTTGCGGCTTTCCTGTCCGGGGATTGGATTCACGACAACCATCGCGAGTCCTCGTGCGAGTGTTTCTGATGTCGTGAGGCCGCCAGGCTTGGACACGATGATGTCCGCACAGCCCATCCAGGCATCCATCTCATTCGTCAGCCCGATGATGTGGACTCGGTGGCGTCCCGGCGGCTTGATTTCTTCCAGCTTCGTCTTCAGTGCGGCGTTTCGTCCGCAGATCACGACCAGCTCCATCGGTGTTGTCACGTCCAGAAGACTGCGATACACGCCTTCGACAGGGCCAACTCCAAAGCCGCCACACATCTGCAGGACAACAGGGCGATCGCCTTTGACGTTCATACGCTTGCAGCACTCGGCCCGATCCGCGGGCTTTGCAAAGGCTGGCATCACAGGAATGCCTGTGACCGTAATCTTCTTTGCCGGAACACTCCAGTGCTGAAGATGCAGTTTGCCTTCTTCGGTCGCTGTGAAATAGTGCTCACAGGGTTCATTGACCCACAGGCGATGCGTATCAAAGTCCGTACAGACCGTGACCTGTGGCGCGGAGAACTTGTCTTTGAGTTTCAGCTGAGCAATTCTCTCCGCGGAAAGAAAGTGCGTGTTGATGACCAGGTCACACGGCTCGCTCAGAAGCCACTTTTGAAATTCACGCAGGTTCAGCTTGTCGACCGCGATGCGCAGACGGTCTCCCAGCTTTCGGCCGAACGCTTTGTCTTCATCCATCTTGTCGTACACATAGCCCAGCAAATGCGGGGCTCGACCCACCAGATCCAGGTACGTCTTCGCGTAGACTCGACGAAAAGCGGCCGGAGTAAACTCCAGGACATCCCGAGCCACGACCTCCGCGTCCGGCAGAAGTTCTCGCGCGGCCGCCGCGACGGCTTCACCCGCTTTGATGTGGCCCGCACCGACCGCTGCAGACAGGACGAGGATCCTGGGACTGGAAGACTTCGCCAAACGCTTCGCCATAACGTGCCTCTCGCTGTGTGGGCCAGGATTCAACGGGGAACGCGAGTACTATGGCGAATTGGGTGGGGATTCTCCAGGGGTTGGATGGCAGATGGTGAAGGGAGATGAGGATTAAGATGAAGATCAGGATTAAGGATCAAGTGGCTGGGTTCCCGACTGCGCGGGAATGACGGTGACATGATCATTGGTGCCACGACGTAGCATGACATGGTGCGACATGATGTACGACATCATTCGGCATGATGTGAGTGCAGAGTCGCAGTTCATCACTCGGAGAGTGATGGTGACTAGGTCATGATGCTCCAAATCGGCTGAGCGCCTTCGACGCCAACGAGGGAATTGTTCAGGCCTCCGAAGAAGTAAGTCAGCTTCTCCGGGCTGAGTCCCAGCTGAGTCAGGATCGTGGCGTGCATATGCTTCACGTGATAGGTGTCGTCAACGGCTCGGCTGCCGAGTTCATCAGTCGTGCCGGCGCTGGTGCCGCCTTTGATTCCGCCGCCGGCCATCCATGTGGTGAAGCCGTAGCTGTTGTGATCGCGACCGCTGCCTGTGGCATATTCCGCGGTTGGCTGTCGTCCGAATTCGCCGCCCCAGACGATCAGAGTATCCTTCAGCATCCCTCGTTCTTTGAGGTCCTGGATCAGGCCGGCAATCGGCTTGTCGGTTTCGCCGGCATGCAGATTGTGATTCGCTTCCATGTCGGTATGAGCATCCCAGTTGTCGTCGTTATGTGCGCCGCCCGAGTAAATCTGGATGAAGCGAACACCTCGCTCGACCAGTCTTCGAGCCAGAAGGCACTGGCGTCCAAACTTTTCACTGCGAGGATCGTTCAGGCCGTACAGTTCCTGAGTCGCCGCGGTCTCCTGGCTGACATCCACAGCTTCCGGTGCGGTGGCCTGCATACGATAAGCGAGTTCGTAGCTGGCGATTCGAGCGGCCAGGTTGGAATTGTCCGCGCGAGGAGCCAGGTGTGATTCGTTGTACTGACGCAGAGTATCCAGAAGGCGTCGCTGAGCACCGCCGGCCAGCTCCTTTGGCGGAGTCAGGTCCAGAATCGGATTGCCGCTGGATCGCATCACGGTCGCCTGATACGTCGCCGGCATGTAACCGCTGCTCCAGTTCTTGGAACCGCTGATCGGACCGCCTCGAGGATCCAACATCACGACGAACCCAGGCAGGTTCTCATTCACGCTGCCGAGGCCATAATTCACCCAGGATCCCAGACACGGATGACCGCTGAGAATTCGCCCGCTGTTCATCATCAGCATCGCGGATCCGTGAATCGGCGAGTCTGCCGTCATCGAGTGAATAAACGCGATGTCATCGACCTTCTGTGCCAGATGAGGAAACAGGTCGCTGACCCACTTGCCGCATTCACCGTACTGCTTGAACTTCCAGCGAGGTTCGACGATGCGACCCTGATTGCGATGTCCGCCTCGACCAAATGTCTTGACTTCGATGGTCTTGCCGTCCATCCCGTACATCGACGGCTTGTAGTCGAACGTGTCGATGTGGCTGGGGCCGCCGTACATGTACAGAAAGATGACGCTCTTGGCTTTCGGAGCGAAGTGAGGTTCTTTCGCAGCGAGCGGGTTCTTGAACTCCGTCACGCCGTCTGCGGCCACCGCCTGTGATGAAAGGAAACCATCCCGGTCCATCATGGCCGTCATCGCCAGCCCGGCAAATCCACAGCCAGTCTGCCACAGGGCTTCGCGCCGAGTACGTCCGCAGAAGTTTCCAGCAGTCATCAGTCTTCTCCACAAGGTCCCGCAGGACACGAGTTACGATTTCTACCTGAGACAGCGTACCCTCCGAATTGTTCGCCGAACAGACAAAAGCCCGACTGTTTCCGGTGATCGCTGATCTGGACAGTTTCTGAGAATTCAGATGCTCCCCAACCACGCGAAGCGAAGGGAGGGGTCGAGCAAGCGTCAGCGCCGTGTGGCCGTGGGATGGACGCCCCCGTCCGTCGGCATTTGCTGCTTTTCGTTCGTCGGTACCGCTTGCGTTTGGACATGCGTTTGAAGCGATCGTAATTCGAAAAGAAAGAGGAAAAGGGAGTAAGACGGCCGAGGGCGGCCATGCTACGGCGTGATCTCAGGCATATCGCGTCGGCAGGCCAGGGTGATCCCGGCGGCGAAGTGCTATTGCGGAAGCATCTTCAAATTGGCTTCAGCGAACGCTTGTCCCATGAGTGCGAACGTTTTGGCGCAGCCGAGGTAGTGATAGCCGGCGTTGGAGGCTCCTCGTTTCCAGGTTTCCGCTTCGGCCGGAGTGATCAGTTTGGCTTCATACTCCTTCAGATAGTCTCGCTTCTGTTCGTCGGTCATTTTGCCATCGGCGTTGGCGTGGTCTTTGTGTTTGCTGTTCAGGAAGTGGCTCATCTGGCGGACCTGATCGTGCTTGTTCGCGATCGCTCCCAGTTCTTCCGACCAGAATGGAAACGTCTCCACAGCCGTCACGTTGCCCTGAAACTCCGGCAGCGCTGCAGGAGCTGCCATGGCTTTACGAAACTCCAGCGTCTGAGGATTCGCGTTTACGCCGCCGACTCCCAGAACTCCAATCACGAACGGCATTTTTGGAACGTCAAGGTCCTTGCGGACGTCGCGAATGAAATGAGCCATCGCGTCGCTGTAGGCCGCATAACCTCCGGGCTCGGATCGGTTCGGATAGACACCGGAATCGACCAGATCGTTCCAGCCCTGAAGCCAGATGAATCCGGAAATTTCATAGCCCTGCTTTTCGTCGTACGCCGCACAGACTCGCTTGATGTCCGACAGCACATGCTTCACATGTTCGATCACCAGACGATAGTAGCGACCGGTCTCTTTGGCTTTGTCCGCCTTGATCGCATCGATGTCTTTGCCCTGCTTTCGGAAGTTCTCAAGCTGCTTCTCATTGAAGACAAACGAACCGGCACCTGGAGATCGAAAATCGGTGTGCAGGCTTTTGCCGCCCCATGCCGTCTTGATGATCAGCACAGGTTCGTCGAAGGCCGCATCCATCGTCAGCCCGAACGTAAACTCCGGACCGATTTTGCCTCCATCCTGATCCGGCTGGCGACGTGAACCATAACCGGCCGTGAGCTTTCCAAAGCCTTCTCCGTTGGAGTCACCACTGCCGGTGAAGTACGAAATCCACACACCGTCGCAGACTCGCGGCTTGCCATTTTCATCTCTCATCTGAGCCAGCAGCGGTGCCGTGGCGGGATCATCACCGATGTAGTCGAACGTTTCGATCTTTGCATGGCCCTCCATGTTGGACTGCCCGGCGAGGATAAACACCTTCAGCGGTTTCGTTTGAGCCTTTGATTGGGCCTGAGTCTGGGCATCCGCATAGCCGGATGTCATCACCAGAGTCAGTGCCATGCAGAGTGTGCTAAACGTTGATCGCATGAGAACGAAGGCTCCGGGTTGGGGTGTTGGTTTTTTGTTCTTGGTTGAGGTGAACGACGCATGCTGTTTGCGACACCGGACGGGTTGCGCCGTGCCGCTAATTGTTGTGGCACGAAAGGACACGGCTCGCGAATCTCACTTGTGACCAGAGTTCGTGCCCAGCTTTTTCTCCAGGCGGCCAGCCAGCAGTGACAGCGGATAACTCATCGCGAGATACAAAAAGGCCGTCAGGATCCCAAGTTCCACGATGGCCCCTGTGTTGCGAGCCTGAATGTAATATTCTTTGGACAGTTCCACGACGGTGATGACGCTGCAGACGGCCGTGTCCTTGAACAGCGCGATGAAGTCATTTGTGACAGGCGGAATCACCAGACGCGTTGCCTGAGGAACGATGATTCTTCGCAGAGCCTGTCGTTGCGTCATTCCAAGAGACAGTGCCGCTTCCATTTGTCCTCGAGGAATCGCCTGCAGACCGGCTCGATAGATTTCCGCTTCGTACGCGGAATAGTTCACTGCAAGTCCGGCAACAGCCGACCAGAATGCCGTGATCGTAAAGTGCGAACCGGGAATCAGCGCCTTCAGGATTTCGGGAACCAGAAAGTAGATCACATACAGCTGAAGAACGAGCGGCGTTCCTCGCACCAGTTCCACATAACACGTGGCGGGAATCGACAGGTACTTTGGACCGTAGAGCCTTGTCAGAGCCATCATAAGTCCGATCGCGATGGCCAGTGGCATTGCCAGTGACGAGAGCAACACCGTCATCAGTGCGGCCTTCACCAGGAAGGCGCCTCGATCGAGGATGACTTCCATTCCTGAGAGCGACTGCGAACTGGCCTCGTCCGGTTTGTCCTTTTGTTCTGACGGCATGGTGCCCGCAAAGCCACCGTCTGTCGATAACTCAAGGCCGCGCAGTGCCTGCGTATCATTCCACATGCCATAGCGTTCGAAGATGGCTCGCAGCTTTCCGTTTCTCAGTCCTTCAAACAACGCCTCGTTGACGGCCTTCAGAAGCTGCACATCACCTTTGCGAGTCATCGCCACATAAAAGCCTCGACCGACAGGAGGCCCAACGGCTCGCAGGCCAGGAAAGTCCTTCTGGTAGAAGTTCCAGATGGGAAGATCCTGGACATTGGCGACGATACTATCACTGCCGACCTCGGTGGCTCGCATCGCATCCGTCACGCCATCGAACAGAGCCAGTTCGACTTGGTCACCTGCAAAGGCCGTTGTGTAATCTTCGGCTGCTGCACCGCCCAGCAGCGAGATGCGAGGCTTCGCACCGTCGATCGGTTTCAGCAGATCGTCCCACGAGTTGATGGTCGTGTTTTGGGCTTCGACCAGCAGCTGCAGCTCGTAGATGTAATAGGGAATGGACGTGCCGTAGCGCTGCGCGCGGTTCTCGTTCCATTCGAAACCATTCAGCACCAGATCGATATCGCCGCGATCAAGAAGATCCGGCAGCTTGTCCCACTGTCCCTGCTGAAAGCGAGCCTTGACGCCGATGTGAGACGCGATCAATTCTGCCAGTTCAACTTCGAAGCCAATCAGAGTCTTCGGGTCGGACGGTGATGGAAAAATGAACGGACCGCCGCCCTCCTGATCCGCGCCCCAGACGAGTTCGCCTTTGCCGCGAATGGACTCAAGGTCATCGGCCAGAGTTGCAGTGGGGTCGCTGAAGAAACCTGTGAAGACAATGAGGAGAGCAAGTGCTGGCCGACAAATGGCAACAACCTGTGTTCTGCGGGCAGACACGACCTTCTTCACTACCAGCTCTCCTTCCGGAAAGTAAATCGCCGTTGAGCCAACTTGCCAGTGCAACCACACAATCAAATCCATGCGGGAGATTACCGGCATCAACCCGGAGCGACAATTCGCCTGGCGAGTAGAAACTGACGTAACACAGGATTGCCAAAACTTCGAGAAATTCGACACACGATGGAGTCAACACTGCGTCGCGACAGTGAAACATGTGCAATGGTCAATCAGAACGGATCCCAACCTGGTGGAAGACAACCGCTAAGTGTGAGCAACTGCTGCAATGGCAAAAATCCTTGTAACCGGCGCCGCCGGATTTATCGGAATGCATACCTCGCTGCGTCTGCTGGAGCGGGGAGATCAGGTTATCGGTCTCGACAACCTGAATGACTACTACACGCCGCAGCTGAAGCATGACCGTCTGTCGCAGCTGACTGGACGAGCAGGCTTTGAATTTGTCCGACTGGGGCTGGAAGATCAGAGCGGGATGACGGAGTTGTTTCGCAAGCACAAGTTTGACAAAGTGATCCACCTGGCCGCTCAGGCCGGCGTGCGCTATTCACTGACTCATCCACATGCCTACGTCGACGCGAACCTTGTTGGCTTCGTGAATATTCTGGAAGCCTGCCGACACAATCAGGTGCAGCATCTGACATACGCGTCTTCCAGCTCCGTCTATGGTGCGAACCGGAAGATTCCGTTTTCCGTTGATGACCGCGTCGATCATCCGGTCAGCCTTTACGCGGCGACGAAGAAGGCCAACGAGCTGATGGCTCATACGTACAGCCATCTGTTCGGACTTCCCACGACGGGCCTGCGGTTCTTCACGGTCTATGGTCCGTGGGGGCGGCCGGATATGGCGATGTGGATCTTCACGAAAGCGATTCTGGCAGGAAAGCCGATTGACGTTTTCAACTTCGGAAAGATGAAGCGAGATTTCACGTTCGTCGACGACATCGTGGAAGGCGTGATTCGAACGAACGACACGATTCCGACATCGCTGCCTGTTTCAGAATCAGATGACGATTCCCACACAGCGGCTCCGTACCGTGTTTACAACATTGGAAACAACCAGCCTGTGGAATTGTTGTACCTGATTGAGACGCTGGAGAAAGCCATCGGCATTCCGGCGCAGAAGAACATGCTGCCGATGCAGCCGGGTGATGTTCCTGCCACGTTTGCTGATATTGCGGCTCTTCAGCGCGATGTGGGATTCAAACCTGATACACCGATTGAAGTTGGCGTTCAGAGGTTTGTTGAGTGGTATAAGTCGTACCACAACGTGAAGTAGGCAGCGTCGTGCAAAGCCCGGAATTCACCCGGATGAACCCGGTGGGGTATTCGCTGGCCAGTTAGAAGAGCTTTCCGGACTCATCCTGAGTTCGAGCAGAGCGTTTGGCGACTTTGCGTTGTTCGCGGTCTTCCAGCTTCTTGCCTTCGGCCGTCGATGGAGCGCTGATTTTCGGGTCCGGGGCTCCGTCAAGAGGATCGCCGGGACTGATTCGGCTCAGGCGTTCTGTGCCAAGGTCAGCGTACTGCCTGGAAAGTTCACAGCCCAGAAACCTTCGATTGAGTTTCTTTGCGACAGCCAGAGTCGTTGCGCTGCCGGAGAACGGATCGAACACGACATCATCAGGGTTCGAGCAGGCTCGAATGATTCGCCCCAGCAACTGCTCTGGCATCTGGCATCCATGGAAGCCCGCACGTTCCTTGAACGTCCCGGCGACTCGAGGAAAGTACCACGTGTCTTCTTCGGCGTTGAAGGCTTCCGGAATATCCTGAGGCCTCAGAATCCATGTGTCATCAGGAAGCCGGCCTTTGCTTTCCGCTCGCTTATCGTTGTACACAAGCTGACGAGCCGATGGGACTCGAATGTCATCCGCGTTAAACGTGAAGACGTCGCGATGTTTGACGAAATGAAACAGATGCGCGTGTGAGCGAGTAAACTTGTTCTTGCAGTTGACGCCGAACGTGTAGTACCAGATCACCCAGCTGCGGCAGTGAAAGCCCAGTTGCTGCGACATCACTTTCAGCTCGGCTGCGTACTCATCGCCGATCGCCAGCCAGAACGCGCCGGTTGGAGTCACGATGCGATGCACCTGGCTGATCCACTGACGGCACCAGTCGAGGTACTTTTCGCTGTCCAGGCGGTCGTCGTACTCATCGTACTCGTAACCGATGTTGAACGGAGGATCGGCGAAGGCGAGATGCACGCAGTTGTCAGGAATTCGCCCCATCGTTTCAACGCAGTCGCCCTGATGAATGAACCCAGCCCAGTCCGGCGGAAGTTCATTGGGTTCGATCGGGGGAGACACTTTGGTCTTCTTGTTTTTCGTTGGCATGCGTTGAGGAAGCCTTCCGGACTGAAGGCTGCGAAATGAACGTGGCGTACAGAACAGAATACGGAACGGGCGGGATGATAAGCGAATTCTGCAATGGTCTGAAATGACTCAAATCGCCTCTCCCTGATTCGTTGCAGGTGAATTCGTCGCCAGGAAAGTGAACTCTGGAGCGAACAGAACAAACACCGCGTCTCGGGGCCGGTTGCCGTTCTTTGTTGAGGCGTGATGGAGAAGGCCGCTGAATTGTCAGCGAATTGGCTCGTCCCTGTCGGGTAGCAGACCTGAGTTGCGAGTGTGAATCGGGCAGCGATACACTTCGCACGCAAAACCAAAGGGCAGCCTTCGTGTCGTGGCTCGGAGACGTTTCCAGTAAAGGTAATCCACAATGACTGTCAGCTCCGAGTTCGTGATTGAAACGAACCGGTTGAGTAAGGTGTACAAGTCCGGGCTTTTCCGACGCAATCGATTCCAGGCGCTGAAGGACGTGAGCGTGCAGGTTCCTGCGGGGCAGATCTATGGTCTGCTTGGACCGAACGGAGCTGGCAAGACGACACTGATCAAGATCCTGCTTGGGATTGTCCAGAGGTCTGCCGGAGATGCGACCGTGCTTGGGCTTGCTGCAGGGACACTGGCCGCACGTCGACATGTGGGATATCTGCCGGAGAACCATCGCATCCCGCGTCACCTGACGGCCAACACAGCGCTCGAGTATTATGGCGCGCTCAGCGGTATGACGGGAACGCAGATTCGCGAAGCTCGCCCGCGACTGCTGGAAGCTGTCGGCCTGAAGGGACGTGAGAACGATCGAGTGTCCGGATATTCGAAAGGGATGCTGCAGAGACTCGGGCTTGCTCAGGCCATGCTTCATAAGCCAAAACTGATTGTGCTCGACGAACCCACCGACGGTGTGGACCCAGTGGGACGACGGGAGATCCGTGAAGTGCTGAAGCAGCTTGCAGCGGAAGGCCATACGATCTTTTTGAACAGCCACCTGCTTCAGGAGATTGAGCTTGTCTGCGACAGCGTCGCCATTCTGAACAAAGGTCAGTTGCTGAAGACCGGCAGCGTGAAGGATCTCAAGAGTGCACTGAGTGACGCCCCTCTGATGTTTCAGTTGCAGGGCGATCTCGCGATGATTCGTCAGGCATTTCAATCGCGAGCCGACGCGGTCTTTCGTGAGTTTGGCACTGATGCGATGGAAGTGGAGGTCCGAATTTCAAAGCAACCGGAAGCAGATCAGCTCATTGATGCCGTGCGAGCCCGCGGGATCAGTATCTGGAAAATTGCACGGCGTGAACAATCGCTGGAAGAAGTGTTTTTGAATCTTGTTTCAGGAGCCGCGCAATGAGAGCCTGTTTTGCCATCCTGAAAGATTCCTTCCGTGAAGCAGCGGCTTCGCGAGTTCTGTGGCTTGCGCTGGGCATCATCATTCTGGTCCTCGCCGCCGTGTCACCGCTCGGACTGAAGACGGTCCCCAGTACTCGACTGAGGCCATTTGAACTGCTCGATGCGAAAGAACTCATGACGGCGATCGCGTCAGGAAGAACTCGCGACGCCGGTCCCGAACGACACATCTGGACGTTGTTGAAAGACGAACAAAAGGAAGCACTCGACAAATGGGTGCAGGAAGAAGCCAATGCGGCGGATGAAAACGACCCGCGACGTGCCAGAGGACAGCGGCTTCGTCGTCAGGATCAGATGCTGACCACGATCAACAGTCTCCTGGAGAAGGCGGAGTTCTATGCGGCCGAAGCGTGGAAGGATGTGGACCTTCCCGAAGAACTGCGTGCGCCGGATTCAGCCGATCTGAACAAAGACGAGCTTGCCGCGAAGAATCTCCGGCGATTCAAAGCAGCCTTTGGCTCGTTTGTTGACGTGCAGGACGAAGCATCACTGGCATTGTCATATGGAACGCTCACCATGTTTGGGCCTCTGCGGATTTCTCAGTCGCAGGTGGGGCGCATCGTGGATGAGATCATTATCGGCGTCCTTTCGATCTTCCTTGGTTTCTTTGGGGTCTTTGGTTCGCTGCTGATTACCGCGCCGATGATCCCTCGCACGTTTGAGCCTGGTGAGATTTCGCTTCTGCTCAGCAAGCCTGTTCGTCGTGCGACGATCTTCGTTACCAAGTTTGCCGGGGGCTGTGCATTCACTCTTTTGTGTGCGGCAGTGCTGGTTACGGGGATCTGGATTTTGCTTTGGTTCCGCCTGAATCTGTGGCGACCGGAATTACTGTACTGCATTCCGCTGTACGTCTTTCTCTTCGCCATCTACTACTCCGTCAGCGCGCTGGCGGGAGCGATATGGCGAAATGCGATTGTCAGTCTGATCCTGGTGGTTGTCTTCTGGGTCTGCCTGATGACGGCGGGGGCTGTCAATTCGTTTATGATCAACATCTATCTGCCTTCCAACCAGTTGACGGACGTTGCCATCAGCGGTGATCAGGCCTTCGCGGTGGATGGCAGTCGTGCCTATCTGCGCTGGGATGCAGCGACGGCGGACTGGGTTCCCATCATGGAGCAGCCGAATCTGAACGCCATGCAGGCCATGATGCGAGTTACTCAGGCAAATGCTCGTCCGCGTCTGGTGCTGAATGCGGATGGAACGACGGTGTATTCGCTGCAGCCGGAGACACCGGGAAGCGGTGCTGCTGTTTCAAGCCTGCTGCGGGGTTCAGGCGACGGGAATTTTCAGCGGGAAGTTGAAGGGACCACGCCGGAACCTGTTTTTGGGGTCTTTCAGGCCAGGAACGGCGATCTGATTCTGCCCGCCGCGCGAAGTATCTATCGCTTTACTGGTATTGAAGAGCAGACACGTGATGTGGTCAGGTCGATTCGAGGACTGTTCGGCAACGTGGTTCCATCGGCGTCATCGCGTTCCTTTGAGAATCTCTCGAAGGGCCAGAAGGTCAACTTCCGACTGGACGCCGCGATTACGTTCGACAGTTCGTCGGATTCGGTCGTTGCCTGGAACAACGGTGGCGTGCAGGTCTGGAAGCGAAATGAAGAAGGCCAGTATCTTCCCGGGCCTCAGCGGGAGATTGATCGCAGTCAGTCCGCAGTAATTGCGGCCGGCAACAATCGGGTATTGTGTGCATTGGCAGATGGTCGAGTGTTAATGCTGGATGGAGCATCACTGGAAACACTGTTCGAAGGACGTTTGCCGGACGGTGATAAACCAAAGACGGTTGAGCTGGCATCAAGCGGAAGTCATGGAGCCGTGCTGACTCATTCGGGAAAACTGATGGTAGCGGATGAATCTTTGAAGACAGTCACGCAGCGGCAACCACCGTTCTCGGCTTCTGTCTCTGCAATTCGATTCGAATCCGGGAACCAGCTGCTGGTGGCTTCGCGTCGAATGGTTGCGACTCTGGATCCTGTGACGATGAAGGAAGTCAGTCGGAGACAGGGTCGACTGGAATGGCCCGTGCAGGCGTACGACTACGCAATAGGCCCCATTTACAGAGTTCTGCCAAAACCGGGAGAACTGGATTTTGCCGTACGTTATCTGGTCACCGGCGAGAAAACGGTCGCGATGGATAATGACGAAGGCCGAAATCGAAATACAGTGACAGAGGATCTTCAGCAGACGCGAATCGCATTTGATCCTTGGTCGTCTCTGTGGAGCAATCTCGGGTTCATTGCGATTATGCTGCTGGCAGGGTGTCTCTATACCGCACGGTCGGATTTTTGAGTATTGGAAGACCTGAGAGATTCAGATTTTCTGAGCGCAGGCAGGCGAGAAATGGATATCAGAACCAACGAGAAGCCGGAGGCAAAACCGCCCCGGAATGTGGCGGGCGTAAAAAAGTTTCTCAGTGGTCCGCAGTCACGGTGGCGTGAACTGGTCATGCTCGTGCGGGCGTTTCGCGAAATGCTGATTGGGTTTCGATATCTTCATTTTGCCGGACCATGCTGCACGATTTTTGGTT
This sequence comes from uncultured Chitinophaga sp., assembly GCA_964538835.1. Lineage (GTDB taxonomy): Bacteria > Planctomycetota > Planctomycetia > Planctomycetales > Planctomycetaceae > SXXK01. Next base: position 51,145 of record CAZIGZ010000004.1, read on the forward strand.
CCGCCCGATTTCGTGAAGATCATCCGTACTACCAGCTGGCGCGTGAAGTGGGTGCTGCAGTTGCGCACGAGGGCTTCACCGTTATGACAGGGGGCGGTCCTGGCATTATGGAAGCCGCCAATCGCGGCGCGAAGGAAGCCGGTGGCCGCAGTGTGGGATGCAACATCAAGTTGCCAATGGAACAGGATCCCAATCCGCACCTCGACCATTATCTTGACTTCCGCTTCTTCTTTGTTCGGAAGGTCATGCTGGCGAAGTACTCCTACGCGTTCATCGCACTGCCTGGAGGATTCGGAACGATCGACGAGCTGTTCGAGATTGCCACTCTGGTTCAGACACGAAAGATTGAACCGTACCCCATTGTGCTTTGCGGCAGTGATTACTGGAATCCAATGCTGGAGTTCCTGCGGGAGACGATGGTCAAAAACAAAACGATCGACGTTGCTGACGTCGATCGTTTCATCGTGAGCGATTCGCCCGAAGAGATTGCCAGGATTGTCGGAAAAATTGCCCGCGAGAAATTTGGCCTGCGTGACGAGGCTCCAAAGCGAAAGTGGTGGTTGTTCGAATAATGTCGAACACTTGTCCTCAATGGTTCCTTCGATCCTGAGCCCCTTCAACGCATCACACAGATCCGAAGTCGCGGGTGGCCAGTGGCTTCGCCGGAGTGCGGCTCAGCAGATATCGCGGCCTGGCCGCCGAACCTGCTGAAACTCGCTAGAGCTCTCCTGCACTTCGTCGCAGGTTGTGCAGGCGGGAACTGATGCTGCGGATCCTGCGGCTTTTCAGCCATTGCTTTGTCACACGCGCACTACGCGTGCGAAGCCTTCTTCTGACGGAACCATTCGGCGGTCTGCGCAAGTCCTGTTTCGATCGGCACGGTTGGCCCGAGCAGTTCGACCAGACGATCCGCGTCCAGCAGGGAACGTTCAACGTCGCCTGGGCGAATGTCGGCCGGAATGATGTCGCTCGTGCTTCCGATGGACTTTCGAAGGTGTTCTGCCAGTTGCTGAGTTGTCGTTTCCCGGCCGGTTCCGATGTTCAGAATTCGATCCGGGATTCGTCCTTCCATTGCGGCAATATTGGCTCCGGCCACATCATCGATGTAGACATAGTCGCGAATGCAGCCAGCGTCTCCCACGGTCTTTTTCGCGAAGACTCGGACGGATTCATTCACCAGCATGCGATTGCAGAAGATCGCTACAACCCCCGCTTCTCCATGGGGATCCTGTCGAGGACCATAGACGTTGGCGTAACGAAGGACCGTATAGTTCAGTCCATGTTCCTTACGGAAACACTCGAGGTACTTTTCAACCGCAAACTTGCTGCAGGCATAAGGGCTGAGCGGGACGGGTGTCGTTGAAATGGAGGCTCGTGTTCCGTCCGGAACTTCGCCATAGATGGCTCCGCCGGTGCTGGCAAAGACCATATGGCGAGCTTTCACGTCCACACAGGCTTCCATGATGTTGATGGAGCCGATGATATTGATTTCTGCATCGCGCTGAGGTTCGCGCACGCTGACAGAGACGCTGGCCTGAGCCGCCTGGTGGCTGACACACTCGGGCTTAAAGCTGCGGAAAGCATCCATCACCGCATCGCGATTGCGAATGTCCACTTGAAAGAACGTGGCATTTGCCGGGACGTTTTCCCGACGGCCGCTGCTGAGGTCGTCCAGAACAGCAACCTGCCAGCCCTTCGCCAGAGCGCGTTCCGCAATATGACTTCCGATGAAACCTGCACCGCCAGTAATCAGCAACCGCATGTGATGTCCACTCACAACTGTTTAGAAAGAAACTGTCTACAGAAGGATGGTACGCCATCACCGATGCCAGGCCCCGGATTCCTGTCTTTCCACGGCTTTTGCCCTGTTCACATTGCGAGTCGTAACGAATGCGCAAAATCGTTGTGAATCGGCTTGCGCTCGGGACGCAGGCTTTAGCCGGGGTACTGCCTGTGCGTTTTGTTGAAGACCGGTCATGCCGATTGTCGGAGTTCGTGTTAGAATGCCGGTGGCAGCAAATGCACCAACTGCAGCGCCAGCCCGTGTATGGACACAATATCTGAAAGGGAACGACGGATGCGAAAAGTAGTGGCCCCGCCAGCGCCTGAGGCGGCCGTCGACAACCTGATGCCTGCCGGCTGGTGGCACGAATCCGGTGATGGCGATCGACTGATCTGCGACCTGTGTCCTCGCGAATGCAGTTTGAAGCCAGGGGATCGAGGCTTCTGTTTTGTGCGGCAGAACATCGACGGCGAAATGTTCCTGACAACGTGGGGACGCAGTACGGGATTCTGCATCGATCCGATCGAAAAGAAGCCGCTCAATCATTTCTACCCCGGGACGCCGGTGTTGTCCTTCGGCACAGCAGGCTGCAACCTGGGATGCAAGTTCTGTCAGAACTGGGATATCTCGAAATCGCGTGAAGTGGAGCGCCTGAGTGAACCTGCGGGTCCCGATGCGATTGCTCGAGCCGCCCTGTCGCTGCAATGCCGAAGCGTCGCCTACACTTACAACGACCCGATCGTGTGGGCCGAGTATGCAATTGAAACTGCTCGAGCCTGCCGCGCTCTGGGCGTCCGGAACGTGGCTGTGACCGCGGGTTATCTGAGCGAGCCGGCGCGTGAGCCGTTCTTTCGGTTCATGGATGCGGCCAACGTGGATTTGAAGTCCTTCAGCGAAGACTTCTATGAGAAGATCACGTATTCGAAACTGCAGCCGGTCCTGGACACTCTGCGATGGCTGAAGACGGAGACACCTGTCTGGCTGGAGATCACAAACCTGATCATTCCGGACCTGAATGATTCAACCGACGAGCTTCGTCGGATGAGCGACTGGATTTTGAACGCGGTGGGCCCCGATGTTCCTCTGCACTTTTCCGCGTTTCATCCAGATTTTCGAATGATGGATCGCCCGCGAACGCCGCACGAAACACTCATTCGGGCAAGGACGATTGCCCGGCAGCAGGGACTGAAGTACGTCTATGTAGGCAATGTCAGTGACGTGATGAACCAGAGCACATGGTGTCCGGGTTGTGGCGAGATGATCATCCAGCGTGATGGCTACTCAATTGGAGTGTATCGTCTGACAGGCAATCGCTGTCAGGCGTGCGGAACCATGATCGCTGGTCACTTCGACAGCTCGCCTGGGAACTGGGGATCACGACGACTGCCAGTTCAGATTCAGAAGTACAGAGAGTAATCTTGCGAAACACTACTCAGGCTGCTCAGACGAGAATCCTTGAGCATCAGGTTTGCTTGTTTGCCCGCCAACAAACGGTGTTCGCAGCATGCCGGTAACAGACTGCCATTCATCGCTGCGAAATTCGTTCAGCCCCAGTGGTGCTGGTTGTGGCGTTATGTCCCTGGAAGGATAAAACGTCAAAAACAGTCGATCCCAGATTGTCAGGAACGACGAATAATTCGAATTCGTCTGTTCGCGAATCGGTGAATGATGGACTCGGTGCATTCCCGGCGTGACGATCACCTTTTGAAGCCAGTGATCCCAGCGTCCAAGCCGCAGTGTTGAATGGTGAAACTGCGTCATCAGGACCAGCAGGGTTTCATGAAGAAGCAGCGAGGGCATTTCGACTCCCAGCAAGACAATCACGGGCAGTCGACAGAGTGCAGAAGACGCAATCTCGCCGATATGAAAGCGAAACGATGTCGTCACGTCCATGTCGATGTCGCTGTGATGGACTCGGTGAAATCGCCAGAACCATGGCAGGAGATGATTCAGCAGATGCCACAGCCACATCCACAAGTCCAGCAGCATGATGGTGGCGGCGGTGCGAACAAGCCCCGCCGGCAGAAGCCATCTCACCAGTCCGGTCTGGTGAATGTCACTCCACCGAACGACGACGACTGTCAGGCTGCTGAGCGTCATCAATACAACGATCGTATTGATGATCCATAAAGACAGATTGCGGCCAGCATGACGCAGTCTCGGCTTCGATGTCCAGCCGGCACGAAGAGACTCGATGCTCCAGATCGTCAGCAGGCCAGCAATCGGAGCAAACATGCGGAGCTGCTGAAGATGTTGTTCGTTCATTCAGAGTTCCGACCTTACCAGGCAGACAGAGTGACCAGGTCTGACTGAAAACACGGTTGCGGAGTCAGCACTTTCCTGCCTCGCACGATTCGTTCTGCGGTGACCGGCAGTGCTGGAAGGCGAGTGTTTTGATGTCTGTCGGAAGTGCCAGGATCCGGCGTGTTGTGATTCTCCTGAGTCCAGTACGAGAAGTAATGACGGAAGACCTCCGCACGTTTTGGCTTCAGGACATGAATCGGATCAAAGCCGTACCATTCTGCTTCTGATTCGACGAGCCGCAGCGGATACTCCCTGGCCAAATCACAGACTCCGCGGTCGACCTGTTCTGATTCAGACAGAATCGAAGACAGTGTTCGTGAACTGCCGGGAAACAGGACGAGCCGCATGATGCGAAATCTCATGGGCGTCAGTGTCTGAATCGACGGAATGGGCAGCCGAGTCACTACGATCTCACAGTCCGGTGCCCAGGCGAGGATTCGATCAAGGCACAAACGAACCGCGTCCAGGATCTGTCCGGGCGGATAGCCATAGACAATGTCGTTGCCGATGTCGGTCATCATCACAGCGACTCGGGACGACGGTTCCGGAAGGTGATGCCAGAGCCCGCACTCGGTGATTCCCGGAAGAACTCGCCAGAACACGCGACTTGGTCCGATCCACGATCGCCCCATGCCGAGACAGAGATTGACGTTCAGTGGAGTTGGCCAGCGACGGACCAGTTCTGAAATGGCGGCGTTCCAGCCCAGCGTCAGATTGCTGGCTCCAAACAGCAGTACCTGCTGCACCGAAGATTGACTGGGCCTCACTGCTTCTGGTCTTCCTTTGAGCCATCCTTCTGATCGTCTTTGGCGGGCTCCGGTTGTTCTTCACGTGTTTTCGCCCAGGTTCTGATGTAGTCGCGGGCGACAGGAGTTCCATAGTTGTCGAGACGCCCGGAATCGATGATGCGACCGCACGCCGCCGCGAGTTCTCGTCGGAATGCTTCATTCGAACCGGCTTCTTTTTCGACTGCTTCAGCCGCCGCTTTCACGTCGGCTTCGGCAGCATCTTTCTGAATGACGGGCCGCAGGAGTTCCCTGAGCTTCGCTGCCACTTCCGGGGAGGCGGCATTGCGGTCGACGTTTCTTTCCATGCGCCCTGGACGACCATTTCCACCGGTCAGGTCCGAGATTTTTGGAATCTCACCGCCGCCAGTGACGTCCGCGATGGCCTGCAGAATCTTTGGACCATCACTGTCGACGGCTGGCTGACGCAGAGCAAACGTTTGAGTGACTTTACCCTTTTCACCAACGACGACGGTGAGTGCGACATTGCGATTCAATCCCCATGCTCCGGGACCTTCCAGTCCGTCCGGTGAAACGGCAACAACGATCTTCTGAGCGATGAGACCGCGAACCTGTTTCAGCCATGTTTCTGTTTCCGTGGAATCAGCCGTCAGAAAGACCAGGCTTGCCGAGAGATCCGTTCGCGATTCAGAAAACCGCATGACTGCATTCATCAGACCGAAGGCCGGACGAGTCCGTTCGTGGAAGAAGACGATGACAAAGGGTTTTTCACCCGCCAGTTCGGTCAGGTCCTTTTCCGTTCCGCTTCCGTCAGTTTTGAACTCCTGGACAACGAGTGCAGGAATGGATTCTCCCGGCTGCGGTCCGGAAAGAAGTTCATCGGACTGCGCCTGGGTGTATTGGCTGATTGCCAAAACACAAAGCAGCAACAGTCCCTGCGCGAACGCTCGAAATGACATTCTGTCTTGTCCCTTCAGCACGTTGAACCCTGACTTTGAAGATACCAGCGGAACAGGATCTGGAAGGCCGGTGAAAACTCATCGGGCCGTGCATCCATCCAGTTTTGAATCTCCTTCACTGGCAGCCATCGAATGTCGGTCATTTCGCCTGGATCCGGAACTGCCTCGTCATTCGAGATGGCGGAGTACAGAACTGTAAACTCCCAGGACGTTTCCGCACAGGCATTGAACTTGTTCAACCAGGTCAATTCCGCAGTGAGCCCAAGTTCTTCCTGAAGTTCTCGCGGGGCCGAATCGTCGTACGTCTCCCCTGCACTGACATGGCCGGAACACGATGAGGTCCAGACCGACGGGAATTCTTCCTTCGTGGGCGATCTCTGATGAATCAGCATCTGCCCATCGGGGCGAAAGACGAATACGTGGATGGCTCGGTGCTTCAGTTGCCGGCGATGGACTTCAGATCGCGGTAGCTGCTGCACGACTTCATCACGGTCATTGACGACGTCAAAAGACTCTTCCATGGATCGAGGCTAGAGGTTCGGGAGCCGCTTGGCCGCTTCGGTTCGGCGACCGCTTACATCCCATGCTCGCTCAACAGCTCGGAAACCAAAGCCGCTGTCGATTTCTCCCTGAGCACGACGAGCCCATGGTGTTCCCGGATGATCCTTGATCACGGCTTTCAGTCGTTCGATGGCCGCTTCTTCTTCATTCTTCACAAACTCGTTGTACTCTTCACGAGTCTGCTTCAGACCGAATGCCACCTTCATTCGTTCGAACTGGGCTTCATCCGGAACAATGGGCTGGCCGCCCCACCAGAAGTTCCATTCATTGGAGGTCTGGTTCTTTGGCTGAGGCATCGCATTGGCGTGCTGATCCAGAGCCAGGAGGTACTGGTAAAGTCGCAGTCGGAAGATATACATCTGAGCCAGAGCGAGGTCGTAACCGGCTCGCCATCGAGGACTTGCCTCCCTGGCTCGAAGCGGCTTCACTCGTTCCAGAAGCGTAATGGCTTCCTGAGCCAGCAGCATGGATTTCACGGCCTTCTGAACCTGCCCCAGGGCGGCCTGACGGAATGGATCCGGCAGCAGCGGGAAGTGTTCATTCTGAAGGCTCAGCTCCGGATCATGGTTCTCAAAGAGCAGTTTGTCGTCGTTCGGATTCAGGCGAACAATGACCTGCCAGAGCGTGTTGCGGAATTCGCTGTTGGCGCGTTCTGCTACGTAGGCCGGGCGAGATTCCAGGTCGGGCTGATATTCTCGCATGGACAGAAAGTCATACTTGCGGCGTTCATTGGAATCCGCACCGACCAGTGTTGTTTCTTCGCCCGGAAGCACGAAGAAGATGCCACCGGTTTCGCGAGCAATGCGAACCTGTTCGTACGGGCCGAATCCCGAGTTGGTTACGTCCCATCGCGAATGCAGACCGTTCCACTGCAGACATTCAGGATAAGGTGTTTCAGGGCCTCGACGAATGCGAATCCAGAACTCTTCCTTTGTGGGTTCATCCACCCAGCGCTGATGTGCATACGGGAAGCCGAATGTGCTTTCACGTCCCAGAAAATACACAGGGGACTTTGCCGCGCGGGCTTCCGCGACGGCCTGTTCAACATACGCACCGTCGTCGCCGGATTCGTCGGACACAACAATCACGGCCAGCTTGCGTTTGCCGTTGATCGCCGTTCGCTTGTATTTTCGAATAATCTCCGCGATCGACTGACACATGTTCTCCTGCCCGGTGGTGTCGGTTGGAATGCGATCGATCGCCGCTTTGATCTTTTCGACGTCAGCACTTGGCTGAGGAAGGTGCTCGTGAATGTCTTTGCCGTAGCTTGCAACGACGGTCAGCAGAAGTTCGGTACCTTTGCGAAGATCCTTGTCCTGCTGTGCTGCGATACCAAGCTCTTCATAGACACGATGATAGTTTTCTCGAATCTCCTTGCGGTCATCGGCAAGACTTCCAGATTCGTCGAACAGCCAGATCACCGTCACTTTGTTTTCACGCATCATGCGGATGATCTCCTGAGTGATGATGCCCATCGCCGCGCCGTAGCCTTCGACAGCAGCACCGACGTCACCAACGATTTCGCCTTCACCCAGTTCTTCGCCGATCATGGCATCAGAAGGAAGAGCCGCATCGGCCAGAACCGGCCGGATATTGACTTCCTTCATCACGGCCGCCTTCTGCACATTCACAGGAGCCGCCGCGGGCTGAGCTGAAGCACCAACAGTTGTTGAAGGTGTCCCGCCAGCAATCACGTTCAGCGTTTCCGCCGGAGCCGTATCGAGCTGCAGGTCACGAGTGATCTCTTCCTGCGGAGGCTCCTCGGTGAAGATCGACTCCAGGACCAGCTCCATCGACTGCTGAGCGACAGCCCGCTGGATGAACATCAATGCCAACAGCACTCCGACGTTCAGGAGCACTGACAGACCAATCGAGGACACGTTATATCGAAGAGACTTCACGGGACACTCCGACGGTAAATCTCAGGATTCGATGGCGGAAGAACACAGTAGAAAGAATGGACCTGTTCCGCCGATGGGATTCTCTGTCCTGAGAACTCAAATTGTCCGGAAGTTGGCTCGATCAATCAAGTGTCTGTTGAACCATATTGATGGTCCGCGAAGGAACAAGTGCTTCCCGCAGCCCTTACGGAAGGGGCTTGCCACCGAATTCGCCGTCGCCCTTGTGAAAACCAGGGCTGGTCATCCGTTTTCTCAACAAATCCGGAGGTGCCATGCACCGAAAAATCTACGGAATGCCTCGGACAATTTCCGGTCCGATCAGACGAGTCAGCCAGATGGGAAGCTTCTGCCAGATGGCGATCATTCGGTTATACTTTCCACTGCTGGGACGAACGTCGCCCACTTGTCCTCGGCGAAGGCAATACTGCCAGACCGCCGGATATTCCTCCGCTCCCCACTGCTGCTTGAACTTGTAGGTGCCGCTGTCGTGCGAACTGCGGCCAAAGTCAAAGGCCTTCTGTCCGCGTTCAACCGCACGTTTCAGACAGTGCCAGTACATCAGCATGTTGCAGGCCGTGTGATTGTGCTCCCTCAGAGAACTCGCACTGGGAATCAGAGTGACCTCGGGACCATGAAGCAGAAAGCCGGAAGCCACAGGCTGGCCATCCTTCAGCACCGTGCAAATCTCCGCGCGGTCTCCGAACCCGACCAGCATCTGTCGAAACAGCTCGCGTGAAAACGGAGGTGTTCCCAGGTCCCGCATGTTGCAGCAGAAAATGTCGTAGAATGAGTCCAGCTGATCCTGCTGGCCGAACTGGACGGTCAGCGACGCATCGCTGAGCGGTTTGCGGACCTGGCTTCGAAGCTTGGACTTCAGGCCGTTCCAAAGGTCATCGACCGTTGCCGGCAGCGTCAGTCTCATGTGAACCTTTTCGGTGTTCGTTGAGTTCAGTTGAGGATGATCGATTCTCTGTTCCTGCCGCAGTTCCAGATGATTCACGTCCAGCTGATCCGCAAGTCGAACAGCGCGATCCACAAGTCGATTGGCAATGGTCGCATGATCGGCCAGCACGCCACCGGTATTCAGATAGGGCTGACTGGCGAGGAAGCTGCCAAACAGCGGGCTTCGAATATGCATCAATGGCAATACGCCAACAATGCGACCATCCTGTTCGGCCCACAGGAACCATGGCTGATGGCGAAATGCGATGCGAAAGATATTGGCCCACTCCGAGTGCAGATGAAATCCGTCATAGCCCCAGCGAGCCAGGTACTGATCCCAGCCAGCCGGAGCAGCCTGATCGCATCGAATTGTCAGTACGGATGTCGTTGCAGTCATTGTCATTCGTCGCACTCGCTGAATTCGCTGTGAATCAATGTCGCGATCCACTCTGCCGAACCCTGAACCCTGAACCCTGAACTCTGAAAACCGAAAACCCCTAAATATGACACCCGATCAATTCATCTTCCTGCTCCACAGGCTCGGGCATGCGCGGCGCGCGAGCAATCTTTGCCGTAAGTTCCGATGACAGCTTACGATAGACGTCGACGACCTTCTGCATACGACGATCAAAGCTGAATCGATCTTCAACCGTTCTGCGTCCCTGTCGTGCCAGTTGTCTTGCGAGTTCATCTGAGAAGATGCAGCGTCGAATGGCCTGGAACAGAGCATCAGGGTCAGCCGTCGGGACAATCAGTCCGTTGTCACCGTCCTTCAGGAGATTCGGAATCCCGTTGCAGTTCGTCGCCACGACCGCTCGCTGTGATGCCATGGCCTCCAGCACAACGTTGGGCAGACCTTCGCGAAGACTGCTCAGCACAAACAGGTCGATGGCTCGATACAGTTCGCGAGGATCCGGGAGAAAGCCGGCGAGTCGAACATGATCCTGCAGCTGCATGTCATCGATCTGTTTCTGAAGGCCTTCACGCAGATGACCTTCGCCCGCAATGATCAGGCCCACCGGCTGACCTTCGTCGATTAGTTTGCCGACAACATTGATCAGCTGATCGAATCCCTTTTCTTCGGACAGTCGTCCAACGGCACCAATCAGGAATCGCTGAGAATCAAAGCCGAAGCGAGCCTTGTCCCGCATCGTCGGTGGGGCGGTTTTGTAGTCTTCCAGGACAATCGCATTATCAATCTGATGAAGCCGGTTCGATCGAACGCCGGACTTCAGGCAGGCTTCCTGCAGGTCTTTGGAAACACAGATGACCTGTTCATAGGCTCGCATACTGACGCGATCGATCCAGTAGTACATCGGAGTTCGCCATGTGAATCGAACCCAGCCGTGCGCTGTCGTGACCAGATGCATTCGGTGGAATCGCTTCACGAGCAGGCCGATGGCGTTGCTCTTGTAATCGTGAGCATGCCAGACGGTCACGTTTCGCTCGCGGCAGATGCGAATACACTCCTTCACGACACTCCAGTCCAGCGCACCGCGATCATCGACTCCGATAATCTCGGCATCGACCACGGAAGCTCGTCGCTGCAAAGTCGCAAAGCCCGGATCTCCGGGTGGTCGCATAAACAGACAGGCACAGTCGATGTCGTAGCGGTCCAAATAGCGAGGAGAATTCAGAATCGTCTTCTCCGGACCGCCACCTGTTCCTGTTACGACGCGAGTATGCAGTACGAATGGTCGCTGCGACGATTTCGTGCTGCCCGTGATCTTCAAAGCTGGTGTCGCCATGTTGTTTTTCCTGCTAAGGCACCAGGATGCCTGATGCCTGGCGTTGTTTCAGGTTGTTGCCACACTCGCGGAGAATGTGGATTCGGTTGTTGTTTTTCGGTTGATCAGTTCACACAGGGACGACTTCAGAATCTGCGATTTCGCCCACCACGATTCCTGATGAAGTCTTCGTCGAGACTGCAGCTGCTCACCCGGAATGCCTTCGGTCAGTCGACGCTGAACCATTCGGCTGAATTCCAGTGGTGAGCTGCTGACGTCCAGGCAGTCTTCCCATGAGTCCGTGGATGGAAGGCGGTTTACGACAACGGGACGGCCGGTCGCCAGGTATTCCTTCAGCTTCAGCGGCTGCATGGCTCGAGTCACCGGCAGATTCTCATACGGCATCATCAGAACATCAGCCCGAGCGGCGATGCCGGGAAGAACGTTCAATGGCTGCGGCGGTCGAATCACCACGTTTGGAAGTGCGAGGATCTCCGGATCGGGATCCTGCTGTGGTCCGATGAAGATCAGCGTGTCATGAGCACAGTCCCTGGACAGCTGGCGAATCGCTGCCGTCTCAAGCCGACGATCCATGACGCCCCAGAACACAATGCGTCGGCCAGTCGTCTCCTGAAAGACGGCGTCGGCCTGCCGGGTTGCTTCCTGTGACGGCAGCTTCCAGAAGTCGACATCAACGCCATGAGTCAGCAACTGCGATGTTCGGCCTTCTGCGGCGATCATCCCCTGGAGTGTTTCACTGACGGCAATCAGCGAATCACTGCGACGGATCATTTCCTGATCCATGCGACGCAGTGTCTGCCCGTCAAGACCCGGCCATACGGAAAAATCATCCACGCAGTAATAGAGCCACGCAGAAACATCAAGTGCTCCTGGCAGATCCGCCGTGATGGGTAAAGTCGTCAATGCCACAACGGGTTTCGGCAGCTGACGGATCATCGAGTTGAGTTGACGTGACAGCAGCCAGCGATTCAGCTTTCGATCACGTTCTGTCGCAAACCACGGCCACATCTTCGGGTTCACAACCGTCAGATTCGAATGCGTCTGTTCAGTGGAATCGGCATGGCCGGCTTTCGATTTCGAAGATCGGTGTCCCCACTGCAGAACCTTCTCGGTAACTCGCCGAAACGTCTGCCAGTCCAGACGAGGCGCGCGAGTCCCGATGGTGTTGACCCACAAGACTCGAAACTCCGGCAGCAGCTGGCGAACGAGATGCTGACACGACGACGGATGTCGTCCCCAGTCGTCCGAAAAAACGACGAGCGACTTTGGAGTCCCGGGCCGAACAGTATCCGTTGGCGCGATCGTCATGACGCACCTCCGCGAACGGACGCTGATTGCTCAGAGCTCACAGCATGGTGCTCGCGTGTTCCTGTGGAACATCCGCATCCATGATGCTGGCAGCTGTCTGTCGGTGATCGTCGAAAGACTCCTCGGCCTGGCATCAGGTCGTTGTAAACCTCAGTATAGCTGCGAAGCATGCCGTTCAGGGAAAAGCAGGACTCCGCCCGGTCGGCGGCCCGATCGGCCATCTGTCGACGCAGATCCGGATCATTGGCCAGCGTCACCAGCGATTTTGAGAGTGCAATTTCGTCTTTCGATGACGCGAGAAATCCCGTCACGCTGTTCTCAACCAGCTCCGGCAGTCCACCCACGGCCGTCGCAACCACCGGTCGACGCGCGGCCATGGCTTCAATCACCGTGAGTGGAATCCCTTCACTGATGCTGGTCAGAAGGAACACGTCCGACGCCGCAAGAATGTTGGCAACGTCTTTGCGAGTTCCCGCGAGGATCACATGCTCTTCGAGTTTTCGTTCACGAATCGTGACTTCAATCGCGGACCGCTGATCTCCGTCACCGGCGAGAAGCAGACGAATTCCCGGAACGCTCTTTCGGGCTTCATCAATTGTTCGCAGTGCCGTCTGGTGATCCTTGAGTTCATGCAGGCGAGCAATCTGAGCCACGACGAACGCAGATGGATCCAGACCGAACTCCGTTCGAATTCTCTCTCGGGCATTCGCATCGGGGCGACTGAGCGCCGTCAGGTCAACGCCGTTGTAGATGACTTCTACGCGGGATTCCGGCAGACCTTCGTTTTCAATCAGAGCACGACGGACGGCTTCTCCGCAGCCAAACAATCGGTCCTGCCGACGCAGCAACAGCCGATTCACAATGCTGCGTTTGCGACTTGGGAGATCCGGAAAGTGGCGACCGTGTTCTGTGAAGACAATCGGTCGAGTCCCGAACAGACCACGACTCAGCATCGTCTGAAAGAACGGCGTGTATTGATGCGCATGCAGGATCATCGCCCCTTCGTGATCAGCAAACTCCCGCAGTCGTTTTGCACAGTGACGGTCAATGCCGGGCTGACGACGCAGATGCTCGACAAGAAATCCATCGCGCTTCAGACGTTCACCGATCTCCCCGACTTCGTCCAGCACCGCCACGACGCATCGAAACTCATCGCTCATACGGCGAACCATCTGGTCGACCAGCACTTCCGCGCCACCAACTCCCAGCGCGTGGATGACATGGCAGATCGTCGGGCGATCAGTTCGTTGAGCGTTTGGAGTTTTGGGAACCGCCTGGATCATGACAAACCAATGACTTCACAGATTCAGATGACCGGAAGTGAAAACCGCCAGGAAAACTCTTCACAGAAACTGACGCTGAGCCGCCAGAGCCGTGCGCCAGAGACGTCCGGGATTCAGCAGACGCAGCGATGACTTCAGTAATCGGCCCGGTGATTTCAGAAGCTGTCGGACTCGCTGCTTTTGCGGAACGAACATGGTCCATGGTTCGACACTGGCTTCGACGTCTGGTCGAGGACAGGGATCAACGCCGCCAGTGCGATGAAAGACTTCTCGATGTCCTTCCGTCATCAGAATGGAAAGACATCGAGCCGTGAAGCGTGCTTCCCCGAATGCTTCGAGATCCTTCCATGCGGCGTCATTAATCTCATTGGCACGCTGATGCAGCAGGTTCGCGAGTGATTCATCATCGACGCAGGTCGCCGCGATTCTCATCACATTGCACTTGCGAAAATCCTGCGCGGCCCACGCCTCTGTTGGGTACTGAAGCTCTTCGGGACGATCGAGCGTGCGACGTTCGTTATGAGCCATCCAGCGTCCGTAAACGGCAAACGTCTGTCGGGCCCAGGCGTACATGACGTCCAGTTGCCCGGCATCGCGTTTGGCCAGCAGATATCGTCCCATCGAATTCAGAAACACGGTGTAGGACCAGTGTCCTTCGGCATCCAGCAGATGCAGTTCGTCGAGATTCTGCGAAGGCGAGACACAGCGACGAATCAGCTCTTCTGCTTTGGACAGATAACGTTCCGCACCAGTCAGAATCCATGCATCAAGAAGCGCATTAACGGAGTTCCCGGCTCCTCGGCCGGGCCCGTGAAAATCTTCAAACACCGTGGCGGAAGCAGCACCTGTCGGGCCGTCGTCAAACAGTCCGAAGATTGTCTGAGCACCATCGTCCATACGAAGGACCCAGTCAGCCAGCAACAGCACGGATTCGCGAGCTTCCGGATGCCCGGTCAGAAAATAGTAATGCAGCAGTCCGGTCGTGTAGTTGTGTTCGCAGCTTGGTCCCCCGCCATAAGCCTGCCCGGGCTTTGCGTTGTATTTCGAATAGGTTCGATGGGTACAGGTGCGAGCATCGACGTAATGATCCGTGTGCCAGAACAGTCCGCCGTTGAAGGCTGCTCGATCACCCAGCGTATGATAAATGTCGATGTCCATCACATGCCGAGCCAGTGGCCCGAAGAGCTGCGACCAGCGAACATCACCGGTGGACAGCCATTGCAGAATGCTGCCGTAGATCATGTCGAACTGGTTGTTGTAGTGAGAGACAACCGTGTTCGAACCTTTGTAATGGGTCTGTTCATGATCGGCCGGAACATCGCCATAGTTCCGCCAGCCATACTCATCAATGCTCGCGCGACGAGCATCGAGCGAATGATCTCCGGTCGTTGCCGATTCCAGGTAGTCAGTTAAGCGGCGAGCACTCGAAGAATCGGCTGTAGGCAGCGCTGTGACAAACCACGGCAGAGCCTGGGCACGCTCAATGGAATCCGCCGTCTGAATGATCGCAGGAGGCTGGTGAACCCAGTTCAGCTGATCCGTGCTGCATGGTCCCGTGCCGTACGTCAGAACAAATGACTGAGTCTTCTGCTCACCGCCCTGAAGCTCGTACGTGGTCTCCGCAACTTTTGGAAACAAAGCGACTTCCAGCGATCCCATCGCCGCGCCGATGCCGGATGGGAAGTTCTGCCAGAATTCCGGAACGGCAACGGTCAGGTGATGATCGTCACCGGAAAGCTGAAAAGTCGGTTCGGCTCGGTATCCTCGCAGCATGCCAAACTCAGAGGCGACCATGAAGCCACGATCAATGACCGCAGAGCGATCATCCGCATCGACATGATTCGTGCTGTTCCAGAAACGATCGCCACTGCCATACTGAGTCAGAAAGACTTCGGAGTGACAGGTTCGTTCGGCCTGATTCTGTTCCACCTTCCAGCGAATCTCTGACGTCGCCGGAAGCTCTTCGGAACGCAGCCCAATCTCGAAGCTTCGAAATCGATAAGAGCCGGAATCGCCCAGGTCCCAAAGGCCGCCCGCATGTCTGGCTCGGCGAGTATTCCGGAGACGTGTTTCCAGCTGAAGAATTCCGGCGGCCTTCCAATGTGTCAGCCGAAACTGAATTGTGACGAACGGAGCTGACTGAAGACAGGCCTGTACAAGAAAGACCTGGCGAACCGGCCCCGCACATTCTTCGCGCACGCCCTTGAGCTCCAGAGCCTGCTCGGTTCCGTTTTCATCATGCACTCGAGGAGCGACGTGAATCTGATGCTGCCGAGGACATTCGGGCGACAGATCACGAATCAGTACCGTCAGTTCATCGCGCTGGATGCGAACATTCGTGACGGCTGACGCTGACGCCGACAGTTCGGTCTCAGGTGTGGTCGCCCAGCCATCGGCAAAGATCGACTGGCGACCTTCCGTAATCTCTGGTGCAATGAAACTCAGCAGAGCCCAGCGAACCGAACCATCGTTCCAGCGATTCAGGATGTCGACCTGAGCCGGAACGTCACCTGCGAAACCGGAAATCACCGCCTCACTGGCGCTGGTCATCTGACCTTTGGGAAAACACACGCCGGTTTGCAGAGGCACCATATGACCTGCCAGACCGGACTGCAGCACCAGCGGGACCGCACTGGTGGAAGTCGGTTGTGGGCGGCTTGAGATTTCCTGAGTCGTCAGTGCCATGGTGTTGAACTGTTCAATGTGAGCGTTGTTGTCTGAGCTTGCTGATCGGGTACGATGAAGCCGTCATTCACTGCGGTCTCGTCAGGACGTTGCCTGTCCCGACATCACGCCGGGTCTCCTGTGCTGATGCTGTGCTGGTCGAGTCATCGTTCGACCGGAACCTGTTCCCCACGCATCGAGCCATCTCGCAAAAATCAGAAGTGACCACAGCAGCTGACCGTGACGCCCGGTGCCTCGGCAGTGAGCCTGGAAAAGGCGACAAATCGCGGGCAGATGGAAGAACTGTGACATCGGGCCGTTGCCGGACAACACATGTGTTTCCACCTGATCGCGCAGTGGTCCTCGGAGCCAGAGGTCAATCGGAAGTTCAAACCCCTGCTTGCGGCGATGAACAAGATCTTTCGGAAGTCGAGGCTCAAACAGCTCTTTCAGGATCCACTTCTTTGATCCTTCACGCACCTTGAATTCCGAAGGCATCGACGCTGCCAGTTCCATCAGCTTCCAGTCAATGAGCGGCGGGCGAACTTCCAGCCCGAAGCCCATGCTGGCTCGATCCACCTTCGTCAGAAAGTCGTCGGGCAGTAGAACGCTTGTGTCGGCCGCCAGCATTCCGCTCAGTGCATCGCGATGGCCGGCCTGGAACGGAAGAACGATATGCTGTTCCGGATGATAGCCCGTCAACTGTCCTCGAAAGTCGGAGCAGAACAGCTGGTCACGCAGCTTTCTTCGGCATGCTGAAACGGTGTTCGCGTACGCTTCCGCCGGGCTTGAGGAAAGATTCTGCAGGGCCGTCTTGAGTCGCAGTGGCCGCGGCAGCCAGTCCGCCTTTGGCCAGATCGCAGACAGCGGCTTCAGAAGCAGCGAACGAATCAGCGATGGGATGGCATTCCGAATGGCCGCTTCTTTCAGGTCATGACTGTAGCGAGCATATCCTCCGAAGAGTTCATCGCCACCATCCCCGGAAAGAGCCACCTTCACGTGCCGCGCGGCGAGACGCGACACGGCCATCGTCGGCAGCGCTGATGCATCGGCAAAGGGTTCGTCGTACAGGAAAACCAGGTCATCCAGATCATTCACCGCATTGGGCGTCACGACTTCTTCTGTATGACGACAACCAAAGTGCTGTGCGACTTCCCTCGCGAATGGCAGCTCGCTGAACTGTTCTTCGTTGAATCCGATTGAAAATGTCTGCACCGGATCCGATCGCAGTCCTGACATCAGAGCCACAATGGAACTGCTGTCGAGTCCGCCGCTCAGGAACGCGCCCACCGGGACGTCTGCAACCAGATGAGCCTGAACAGAGTCCTTCAATGCGGCGTCGATGCGCTCTTTCCATTCACCAGCGTTCAGTCGATCTTCATGGCTGAATGAGAGGTGCCAGTATCGCTTTGGTGACGCATGAAATTCTGTGTGCGAAACTCGAAGACGATGAGCGGCCGGCAGCTTGGCGACATTTCGGAAGATACTGTGCTGACCAGGAATGAAGCCAAAGGTTACGTAGTCTTCAACAGCCAGCGGATCGATCGTGCGATCCACGTTCGGATGCGCGAGGATGGCCTTCAGTTCGGAACCGAACAGCAGCTTCTCCCGGTCGCGATACACATACAGAGGCTTCTGCCCCAGGTGATCGCGGGCCAGCATGAGTTCTCGCCGGCGTGCATCCCAGATGGCGAAGGCGAACATGCCACGAAGATGCGTGCAAAGCTCCAGCCCATAATCTTCGTACAGATGAACGAGGACTTCCGTGTCGGAGTTTGTTCGGAACGTATGACCACGAGTTTCCAGCTGTCGCCGCAGTTCCTGATAGTTGTAGATCTCGCCGTTGAAGACGACGTGAATCGATTCATCTTCATTCGAAAGAGGCTGGCGGCCGCCTTCGAGATCGATGATCGAAAGACGACGATGCACGAGCCCGACAGCACCGGAGCGAAACGTTCCTTCCCCATCGGGGCCTCGATGCGCAATGGCATTCCCCATGTCTGTCAGCAGATTTGCGCTGACAGAACGGCCAGGATCAGCGTAGAGCACTCCGGCAATACCGCACATCGGACCAGTAACCTTCCGGTGAATCGTCCCTCATCAGCGCGTACCTACCAACGGCACTGCTGATTTTGGGCATCACTGGAAGCCTAGGTCATAGTTCCCCGGCGTTCGTGGGGAAACACGAATTTGGTGGTGGCGATTGTCCGTCCATACCCTGAGGCACATTGGCACCAGGGCTGGCTGTATCGATTTTGCGGATTGCGTCGAGTGATCGACGGCGGTGCCACGAGATCAGTGAAGGATCTCATCAGTGAAGAATCTCCAGAGGCTCCGCGCCCTCCGGAACCAGCCCCACACTCTGTGCGCGTCGTCCGAGTTCCTTTAGAGCATTGGAACCGACGGATCCCAGATCGACTGTCCAGTCGTTGACGTAAAGTTCGACGTGCTTCATCAGGACGGTGTCGTCGAACTCCTGAGCATACGTCCTCATCGTGGGCAACGCGATGTCTTGATTCTTCAGCGCGAGTGTGAGCGAATCGTGAATGACAGCCTGTACATTCCGAAGCAGTTCTGCGCCCAGCCTGCGGCGAGCCATAATTCCGCCGAGCGGCAGCGGGCAGGATGTTTCACGCTCCCAGCGAGTTCCCAGGTCTTCGACCAGCCCCAGTCCTTCGTTCTGCCAGGTGAAACGCCCCTCGTGGATACAAACACCAAAATCCGCGCGGCCTGCTTTCAGGTCCGGCATGATCTCAGAAAAAACAATATGTCGCACCTGTGTCGTCTGTGGGTAGAACAAACGGAACAACAACGTCGCCGTCGTGTGCTGTCCCGGACAAAGAGTCACCTGCTGCGGGTTCTTTGGATCGTCGCCTGGTTTCGCACTCAGCAAAAGCGGTCCAACACCAAACCCCAGCGCCGAGCCGGAGGGCAGTACCAGCATTTCGCGAGTGAGCATCAGTGCGGCATGGAAGCTTGTCTTGGCGACATCGAACTCGCCTGCGAACAGTCGATCATTCAGCTGCTGAATGTCAATCAGCTCCACATCAAACTCAAGTCCTCGCCAGTCGACACTGCGAGTCATCAGGCCGTGAAAGGCAAACGTGTCATTGGGACACGTTGAGATTCCAAGGTGAATTCTGGTCACACAAATCCTCCCCTGTTCAGCAGATCTGTGACGGCCTGTAATGCGGCATCCGTCTGCCATCGCGACTTGTCACGGTCACCCGCGACATTTGAGATTCCTCGAACCACGCGAAGCTGAATGCCGGCCAGACGACACGCGGCCGCCACCGCATATGCTTCCATGTCTTCCGCTTCGGCCTGTGGAAATCGCGCCAGGCGCTGCTGAACATCGATCGGACCTGCCGAAGCCGCACAGCACGTGAGCAGCAGAGACTCGCTTCCCGGCTGCAACTGGATGCGATCCCCAAAGCGGACAGTCTCCCCGCTCACGGCCGGAAGCTGCTGCCACTGGTGCCAGCCCAGTTGTTCCGCCGTCTGAAAATCCGAACCGCTGCCGGCCCCGATGCCATAACAGGCCACCTGAGAAAACTCCTGCGCGGTTCCGACCCTGAGAGACTTTCCATACGTGCCCGCGATCCCCAGCAGGAGCACCTGATCCGGCTTGTCACGTTCGAGAAGTCTGGCTGTCTGGATTCCGGAAAGCACGGCACCAAAACCACAGATCTCTGTACGGACATGACCAAAGACTGGTGACAGCAGAGGCACCAGCTTCTGTCGCTCAAACTCCGTTGGAATCAGGATCAGCAGACTGGACATGACAGCATTCAGGGTTTGAAAGCGGACTTCTCGGAACGAGTGGCTCAGTTGATCCATGCCGCGACAAAGATGTACAGGATCCCGAGCCAGACAACGCCAAGGATATGCCAAAAGCCCGCTGCGAAGGAAACGCCCCACGAGTACTCATGGTCGTAGCGATCGGCAAATGCACACAGCGTGACCCACAGAAGAACGGATTGAGCCACAATGAAGTGCATTCCATGGAGCACTGTGAACATGACAACGGTGGCCGAGATTCCCATCTGAGCCTGTTCCGGAGTGCGTGCTCCCTTGTCGATCGCCCAGAGTCCATAGCCCTGAACGGAAACAAACAGCATGGCGGCGACGAGGGCTTTGATCATCGATCGGCGGAACGGCCCCTGCTGCTCACGCCGAACGTACGACTTGGCCTGTTCGATAAATGCACTCCCAGCGACCAGCAACCCTGTGCTGATGAGGAACGCAAACGGAATCCGCAGCTTCTCCCCGGGAGTCTGCTTTCCAAACAGCGCGCCCAGTAATAAGCCGCCCGAAATCACCACCACAGCCTGAAGAATAGTGGCGGCGAAAAAACGGCGAGCCAGTCCGGCGCGAACCAATGTCCAGCGATCGTTCATAGTCCACGATGATTGAGCGAACCGGCCGAGCACTCTACTTTTGTGCGGGTGCCAGTTCCTGCTGGATCATAGTGCACAGCCTCGCTTTTTGAATCTCCCCATTCACCGTGGAATTCGGGAACATCAGTTTTGGAACCGAGCCAGACCCGACTTTTACGTAGAGATCCACGTGTCGCTTGATGTACTGCGACGGAATTTGAGAATCCATTTCCTTGCGGAGCTTCTCGGCCCCAACCAGCTTTTCCGCCTGAGCCCTGGCCGCGGCCGGCGTTCGAGATCCCTCGAACAGCCAGTTATGGAATTCATGGAATTTTGACGCATCGGCTCGCCATACCGCAACGGCCAGTCGTCCCAGTTCGCAGGCTCCGTAATGGCCGCCACCGGATGCGGCCCGGTTGCAGGACGATTCCAGAGGAACCGGCAGAGCCACGATCGCCAGGTCGTCACCAAACTGCTCAAACGCCCCCTTGATGGCCGAATGTGTATTGCGACAGTGAGGACACGTATAGTCAAACATCTCGACAAAGATGTACTTGGCCTTGGGTGAACCCAGGATCGGCCACTGTTCCACATTCAGAGTGATGCGATTGCCCGCGACGGTGACCGTTCGAGGCTCGGGCTTCGCAGGCTCCGCGCCTTCTTTCTTTTCGCCTTCCTCTTTCTTCTCACTTTCCTGAGTCGCCGCTGGCTGGGTTGGCGTTGAGGCGGGGGCCGGGCTGCCTGCGGAGGAAGCGGGGTCCTGAGTTGCCGCTGGAGTTCCTTCCTGCCAGACCATATTCGTCAGGCCACTTCGGAAGGGAAGAATCAGCAGCAGGGAAGAAGATGCGACGCTTGGTTGAGACTTCGCTTTGTCCCCTTCGGCATCCGTGGATGTCGATGTTGCATCGGCCGGAGGTTCAAAGGTTTCCGTCGGCGGAGCAAACTCTTCGGCTGGAGCTTCAAAGGTCTCACCGGGAGCACCGAAGACTTCTTCAACACCTTCTTCGGTGGTGGTAGACGCCATGTTGTCATAGCGGATGATCTCCAGATTCTCTGGTTCAGGGGTGACAACCTGAATGGCCACAAGTCCGGCCACCGCCGCCGTGCTGGCTGTTCCCATCCAGCCCTTGACGGACACTGGAAGTGAACGGGACATCATGGCCATCCCCGCCAGAATCAGGCCACAGCTATGAACAGTCAGACAGTACCAGCAGAGATGCTTCAGGACGAAGACCTGCAGTGCGATGAAGTAGAGTGCAGCGAGTCCTGCGGAAACGAAGCCGGCAAAGAGTCCCATTTCCAGCAGGCGTCGGAAGCCTGCCGGTGAAGGTCGTCGAGCGAACAAAAGCAGCGAGAGCATTGCCGCGTACAGACCAAAGGCAGGGACGCTGACCGGAAGTCCAAAGACCTTGGACCATTTGCTGGTCAGTACGTGACCGCAGTCAAACACGGTCCCGCTGCCGCAGCCATAAACCGGCTGCATGTTGAAGGCGGTCCATGCCAGGTAGGCCGAAATCCCCAGCGCGGTGACACACAGGCCGCGCATGACCCATGTCTTGCCAGCGGACAACAGAACGGAGGATTCCGATGAGCCAGTAATTTCGGAGGACATGGTACCAGAGGAGAGGTCCATGAACACACCTTCGGCGCAGACTTGCTGCCAACAGATCCCACTGTGAAAGACCCAGTCCCAGACGGCATTGCGGGCCGTCCACTTGCCCGGCAAATCGTTTCGCTCCCCAGCGACGATCTGCGAATGACCGATGTGCTTCGTCAATGTTGTTGAGGTCCAACTTTACCGACACATCGATTTGGCGGCCTGCGCGCACCTGATCGAATGTGCCAGCAACCGACTCTCAAGAATATACACGCTCTTTAGGAGGTCGTGTTGCAAAATTCTATCACGCCCGATTTTCCGCAAGAATACCGATTTTCGGACCATGTCCCCCTTTCGTCTCCCGCGGCAGAGAGTCGTCACATTCGAAACAACCCAACGATCCACAATCCTCAAGCTGTCTCGAACACTAGACGAACGGATTCCGGGTGGGGAACGCACATGATGGTGCGAAGATTTTGCCGGTCTCCGTTCCCGGGGTTTTCCCTAAGGCCGACTTGCCCTCAGGTTTTCACGGTTTTTCCGACATGCGGCAGACTCTGAACTACGTTTTCAGAGTCGACTCACGGGCACCGCAGACGGTTTCTCGTTTCGAAAGTGCGATAGTTGAAGCGGCGAACCTGGGGAATTCGGATGGTCGGTGACGTCGAAGCTTCGGCACGGAAACGGCAGATTTCCTGCATTTTCGAATGAAGCTCGGGGCGCACCACGTCATAATTCCGCGACGCGCCTCGGAGGCCACGGCGTTCCTGACCTATGTCTCCTCTCCATTCAAGTCTGGTCCTGTGTTTCTGGAGGCAGAATGAATTCCGGATCCATGGATGAAGCTGCACCGCGTCGCTGCCTGATTCAGGACAAGCGTCGTCTTGCCGATGTGGAACAAAAGCAGGACCGAGTTCGCCAGTTCCTTGCCACCTGCGGGGCGGATGCTCTGCTGCTTCAGGATCCCGCGAACCTCGCCTGGTTCACCGCCGGAGCCGACCTGACAAGAAATTCTCCCGACAGCTGCCAGACTAGCCTGTTCATTACCGAAGAAGCTCGGCTGTTTGCGACCAACGCAGTGGATTCTTCCCAGCTGTTCGAGCGGGAAGCGTTCGGGCTGGGCTTCCAGCTGAAGCAGCGAGAATGGTATCAGCCGCACGGTTCTCTGATCGAAGACCTGTGCCGAGGCCGGAAGGTCGTGAGTGACTCCGGATTCGAAGGCACAAAGAATGTTTCAAAGCGACTGCAGAAGCTGCGGCTGCCGCTGACGGAACTGGAAGTCGAACGCCTTCGCAAGCTGGCTCAGGTCCTGGTTCATGCTGTCGAAATCACGTGCAGTCATATCCGAAAGGGAATGACGGAAGCTGCGGTCGCCGGGGAACTGAGCCATCGCCTCATTCGCCGGACGATTGCTCCGGTGCGAATTCAGGTCTGTGCCGATGGTCGCAATCAGCGTTATCGACACTGGTCATACGGAGAAGGCCCGATCGAAAACTTCGCCACGGTCTCGTGTGTGGCTCGACGCTGGGGACTGCACTGCGCGGTGTCACGCACAGTTTGCCTGAATGAGGTTCCGCAGGAACTGTGGTCAGCCCACCAGAAGGCGCTGTTGATGCATGCCACCGGAATCTTCTTTTCTCGATCCGGTCAGCAGCTCAAGGATGTCTGGCCCAAAGTTCAGCGCATCTATGAGAAGTTCGGTTTGCCTTCGGAATGGCAGCTGTCGGACCAGGCAGACGTAATGGGTTATCGACTTCCCGAACATCAGCTCACGCCGGGTTCCGAGTTTGAACTGCAGGCTCCGACGCCATTGTTCTGGCATCCGTCCGTCGGAGCCGCCATGCCAGGCGATACCGTCCTGGTTCAGAACGGCGGGTGTGAAATGCTGACCGGTTCCACCGCCTGGCCGGATCTTCGAGTTCAGGTGAAGGGGCACGATGTCACATGTCCCGGACTGCTGCTGATTCATGATGCGAAGGCGAGCCCGAAAGCCTCCGATGAACAGCCAGTGCACTCACTGTTTCAAGGCTTCGAGTTTCCGGATGAATCGGACGACTCTCGTGTCGACTCCATCTGGGAACTCGAAATGACCTCCAACCGCTCTGTCTTCGACGAAAGCGATTCTTCATATTCCGAAGAATCCGTGCTGGATTAAGGCATCTTTGTCGTCACGTGTGAGAGGCGGCCGTTCATCGCTTACCGACAGTGCTTGGGTTCACTAGACTCCCGCTCCGTTTTGTCCTTGCTCATGAGCATTTTCCGGACTTCGAAGATGCTCCGGGCGCACGTTACTGAGTTGGATGTCTCGTCATGCCTCGAATCAAGCCGTTTCAAGCTCTTCGTCCTCGTCCGGAACTCGCGTCCAAAGTGGCGTCGGTGCCCTACGATGTTGTGAACCGTGACGAAGCAGCCGCGCTGGCGGAAGGAAATCCTCTCAGCTTTCTGCATGTCGTTCGTCCCGACATCGACTTCCCGCCGGAGAAGAACCCCTACGATCCGGACATCTACGAAAAGGCATCGGCCAACTTTCAGAAGCTGATTCAGGATGGCGTGCTGTTCCGGGATACCGAAGACTGCTTGTTTGCTTATCGTCAGATCATGAACGGACGATCTCAGGTGGGCATCGTCTGCTGTGTTCATATCGACGACTACGAAAACAACCTGATCCTGAAGCACGAGAAGACTCGCAAGAGCAAAGAAGACGATCGCACTCGCCACGTTCTCGCGCTAAATGCCAATGCCGGCCCGGTGTTCCTGACCTACCGCGGAGTTGATGACATCAACTTCATGGTGGCCAAGGTCATCGAAGGCACGCCGCTGTATGACTTCGTCGCGGTCGACGGAGTTCAGCATACCGTCTGGCGCATTCCGAAGGCTCAGCAGCTGGTCGAGTCACTGTCGTCCGTCCCGGTCTTCTACATCGCTGACGGACATCACCGAGCCGCCAGTGCATGGCGTGCGGGGAACGAGCTTCGAAGAAGACTGCCAAACGGAGGCGACGGGACCGAAGAATGCAACTGGTTCCTGTCTGTACTTTTTCCTTCCAGCCAGCTGCGAATCCTGGCGTACAACCGCATCCTGAAAGATCTGAATGGAATGGCGGTTCCGGAACTGCTGGAGAAGCTGGATCGCCTTGGTGATCTTGAACAGACGGACAATCCGGTTCCTGATGCTCCGGGTTCTTTCTGTTTCTTCATCGACCGGCGCTGGTGGAAGCTGACGATTCCGCCGGACCCGCTGTTTGTGAATGATCCGATTCGTTCGCTGGACGTGTCCATTTTGGAGCGTCAGGTTCTGCAGCCGATCTTTGGCATCGAAGATGTCCGAACGGACTCCCGTATCGACTTCGTGGGTGGCATTCGAGGGACTGCAGAGCTGGAACGGCTGTGCGTGTCTGTCGACTGGGAAGTTGCGATCTCGATGTACCCCACAACGCTGGATCAGCTGATGGCAGTTTCCGACGCCGGCGAAATCATGCCTCCGAAGAGCACATGGTTTGAGCCCAAGCTTCGAAGCGGCCTGCTGGTCCATACACTCGAATAGTCTCCTTCGCAGCCGACACGTCGCGGAAGGACGCGAGCCCTCCGGTTTTTGCGGTATCGAATTCAGCAGGGAGCCACGCATGGAACTGTCTCCTGGTGTTTTGGGCATCTTTGTGTCCCTGCTGGTTCTGATCTGGATGGCGTGGCGAGATCACAGTGTTCTGCTGCTGGCTCCGTTCTGCGCTCTGCTGGCCGTGGCGATTGATGGTCAGCTGCCGTTGATGGCCGCACTGACGCACGTGTTCATGCCGGCTGTTGGTCAGTTCATCACGGACTATTTTCCGTTGTTCCTTCTGGGAGCTGTCTTTGGCAGGCTCATGGAAGACAGCGGCGCGGCGGCCTGTATCGCCGGAACTCTTTCACGAGTCCTGGGGCCGCGGCATACGATTCTGGCAGTCGTGCTGAGCTGCATGGTGCTGACGTACGGCGGAGTCTCGCTCTTTGTCGTTGTCTTCACCGTGTTTCCCCTGACACGTTCGCTGTTTCAGACGGCCAATATTCCTCGCCGCCTGATCCCGGGAACCATCGCTGTTGGTTCGTTTACTCTGACGATGACCGCCCTGCCGGGAACGATTCAGATCCAGAATCAGATTCCCATGCAGTACTTTCGGACGAGCGCCTTTGCAGCGCCGGGGCTTGGGTGCATTGGCGGCGGAGTCATGCTGGTCTTCGGGCTGATGTGGCTTCATTGGCGAGCCAGCCGCGCGAGACAGCGAGGTGAAGGTTTTGATTCCCTAACTGTGGATGCACGTGCGAAGAACGATGCACCACTCGCTGTGACCAGCGTTCCGTCAGCAACACAGTCTGCGTCTGCATTGGCAGACAGTCAGGCCTCTGCATCGATCTGGAGAAGTCTGGCACCATTGATCACAGCGGTTGTTGCGAACTTTGTGCTTTCGCAGTTCATTATCCCGTCATGGAAAACAGACTATGCCGGCAAGCCTCCGTTTGAAAAGCTGGAAGCGGCGAAAGTAGTCGGAACCTGGAGCACGATTCTGTCCATTGGCCTCGCCTCAGCGTTGCTGATAGTTCTTCATCGTCGAGAACTGAAGTCGCTGAAGAAGTCGCTGTCAGCCGGTGCTCAGGCTTCTCTGATGCCGCTGTTCAACACGGCTTCGGAAGTTGGCTACGGTGGAACCATTCGAGTTCTCGCGGGGTTCGCCGCCGTGCAGAAGATCGTGACCGGCATCGCGCCTTCGAATCCGCTGGTCTCGGAAGCGATCGCCGTGAATGCGCTGGCGGCCGTGACCGGTTCTGCATCCGGTGGCCTGAGTATCGCGATGAAGACTCTGGGCGAAGACTACTATCAGCGAGCCCTCGCGAATGGCATCAATCCGGAGCTGCTGCATCGTGTCGCATCGATGTCCTGTGGCGGTCTGGACAGCCTTCCTCACAACGGCGCGGTGATTACGCTGCTTCTGATCTGCGGAGTAACTCATCGACAAAGCTATGCCGATATCGGAATGGTCACGGTCGTGGGGCCGCTGCTTGGGACGATCACCGTGATCGTTCTTGGTTCAGCGTTTGGCAGCTTCTGACGTTCGAACAACGGACACCACGTCATCGATGCAGAACGGACCAAGTGATGTGAGTCTGCCGTCAGAATCGCTTCCCACCAGAACCAGCATCCCCCTCTGAGTGGCTCGGTTATCGGGGAAGCCAGTGAGCGATCGGCCATCACGCAGCGTCACAGTAACTTCATAGGTCTCATGCACGCCAGGAAGATCAGGATGGACGATGGCCGGAAATCGTTCCCACGCCCATGTCCAAAGCGTGGCTTTGGGATCCGCTTTGCCGGCGATATCAAACCATTCCTGATCGGCCTTCTTCAGTTCTTTCAGTGGTGCGGTCTGACACCACGGGCGCAGGACGGCCTGGATCCATGATTTTCGGGATTCGACAAGGAACTCAAATGTGGCACACTGTGGAGATGTTGCGTCGGGCGTCATGATCGGGTTGGCCGGTTGCCTCATTCAGGTCAAAGGCTTTTCGGTTCTTGATGAAGAAGAAATTCTGGGTTTCCTGTCGGGAAGCGCCGAGGTGCGGCAACCGATTGCCGTCCCGGTACAGGCCTCGCTTTGATCCACTGCCGAACATTGATGTTCAGTGATCGGAGCAGAGATCCCAGCGCGTCAGGGTGTCGAGTTTACGGTTCTGTGTCTCTTGACCATGCTCAGCCAGGAGGATTTCGTGCCAGATTTCCAGGTGTTGCGAATGATCGTTGTCGCGTCGGTGGCAACTGTGTGCTCTGGCGGAATGGTCGGGAAGGCTGTGCTGGCAGAAGACTGGCCTCACTGGTTTGGTCCGACACATGACGCCGTCTGGCATGAAGAGGGAATTCTGGAGTCGTTTCCGGCGGAAGGCCCGAAGGTACTCTGGCGAGCTCCCGTCAACAAGGGATATTCCGGGCCATCGGTCGCTGCGGGAAAGGTGTTTCTGTCCGACCGCATCGCCGGTGATGTTCAGAATCGAAAGCCGGGCCAGGGACTTCCAGGCGTTGAGCGATATCTGTGCATCGAAGCGGCGACCGGCAAACCTCTGTGGACTCGCGAGTACAACGTCGACTACCGCATCAGCTATCCCGAAGGTCCGCGTACAACTCCGACCGTTGACGGTGATCGCGTCTACTTCCTTGGTGCCATGGGACATCTGGCCTGTCTGAAAGTGGATTCCGGAGAAACGATCTGGGAAATGCAGCTGACGGAAAAGTACCAGACGAAGCCGCCCGTCTGGGGCTTCTCCGTGCATCCTCGTGTTGACGGGGACAAACTCATTTGCGTCGTCGGCGGTGCAGGATCTGCGGTTGTCTGTCTGGACAAGATGACGGGCGAAGAAATCTGGAAGTCACAAACCGCCGAGGAAGTCGGCTACGCTCCTCCGGTCATTGTTGAAAAGGACGGAGTTCGTCAGCTGATCTACTGGCACGACACAGGACTCGTAGGGCTGAATCCGGAAACCGGTGAAGCCTTGTGGACGCACGAATTTCCCAAAGTGCCTCCTCAGCGTCCCGTCGTGTGCATTGTGACGCCTCGAATTCATGAAGACCTGCTTCTTGTCAGTGACTTCTACAATGGTTCCCTGTTACTGAAGCTGGACTTCAAAAAGCCCGGAGTTCGCGAAGTCTGGAGTTCCACGCCTGGCGATCAGGAGCACAAAAGCGACCTGAACGTGCTGATGGGGACGGTGGTCATTCACAAGGATCACATTTACGGCATTGCGGGCGAAGGTGAAATGCGTTGCGTGTCGCTGCTGGATCAGAGCCTGGTCTGGAGGAATCTTGCACCGTCATCGGCAAAGCGTGATGCTCTGTTTGCGACCAGCTTCTTCGTTCAGAACGGAAATCGCTTCTTCCAGCTGAACGATCAGGGCTATCTCAGGATCTGCAAACTGTCTCCGAAGGGCTTCGAAGAAATCAGCAGTGCCAACATTCTCAAGCCGACCAGCTTTGCTCGAGGCCGTGATGTGGTCTGGTCGCATCCCGCGTTCGCCAACCGCTGCATGTTTGCACGAAACGACGAAGAGCTGATCTGTTTCGACCTCTCCGCCGCGCCAAAATAGCGGTACGGCGCGAGCCGTCCGGTGAGTCCATACCGCAGCATCCCGGATTCCTTGCGCCATGCCGCTTGAGGGGCTCAAGGCACGATCGTGGCTAATGAACCCGATTGTATCCGTTCAGCGCGGCGACTCGATAAGCTTCCGCCATGGTCGGATAGTTGAATGTCGTGTTGATGAAGTACAGCAGCGAGTTATTCGGCGCAGGCTGAGCCATGATGGCCTGGCCGATGTGGATGATCTCACTGGCGTTCACGCCAAAGCAGTGCACTCCCAGGATCTCCAGCGTCTCGCGATGGAACAGCAGCTTCAGCATCCCCACCGGACGGCCCATGATCTGAGCACGAGCGAGGTTCTTGAACATGGAGTGTCCGACTTCGTAAGGAACACATTCCTCCGTGAGTTCTCGTTCGGTCTTGCCCACGCTGCTGATTTCGGGGCTTGTATAGATTCCCGCCGGGATGTCTGAGATTCGAAACTTCTCAGACCCCCCTGCCCCCAGATGTCGGGCGGCGAATCGACCCTGAATGTACGCGGCGCTGGCGAGAGCCGGATGACCGATCACGTCGCCGACTGCATAAATGTGTGGCTGTGACGTCTGAAGATTGTCGTTGACGTCCAGTTGTCCTCGATGATTCGGCTTGATCCCGACATTTTCAAGCCCCAGACCGTCCGTGTTGCCGGTTCGTCCGTTCGCCCACAGAAGAACATCGCTTCGAAGCTGCTTGCCGGACTTCAGGTGCAGCACAATGTGATCATCAAATGTTTCCAGTCGATCGAACGTCTCATTGTTTCGAATTCGGACGCCCGTATCTCGCATGTGGTACGCCAGCGCGTCGCAGATCTCGTCGTCCAGAAACTCCAGCATTCTCGCGCGAGTATTCACGAGGTTCAGTTTCACCTGCAGATTGCGAAACATCGACGCGTATTCGCATCCGATCACACCAGCTCCGTAAATGGTCATTGAGCGAGGTGTTTCCGGGAGATTCAAAACGGTATCACTGTCGAAGACACGCGGATGATTGAAATCGATTTCCGGCGGTCGATAGGGGCGAGAACCCGTCGCGATGACGAAGTTCTTTGCGTGAGCAATCGTCGTGCTGCCGTCCGGATGTTCCACCATGATTCGGTGAGGGTCCATGAAGCGGCCCGTGCCCTGCAGCACTTCCACATCGTTGCGGTCGTAGAAGCTGCGTCGCATCGCAACCTGCTGATCGATCACGGACTGAGCACTGCGGCGGAGATCACGGAAGCTGACTTCCAGGTTGATTCCCAGCTGCTTGAAGACCGGTGCGGAGTTCACATCCATCAGACGATAGATGGCGGCTCGCAGCGACTTGCTGGGAATGGTTCCCAGGTGAGTACACGCGCCGCCGATCTGCGGCATGCGTTCGATCGAGCAGACTCGCTTGCCCTGCTTTGTCGCCTCCATCGCCGCGCCTTCGCCACCGGGGCCGGTGCCGATCACAATCACGTCAAAGTGCTTTTCCGGAGGGGCCTGCATGACAGACGACTTTCTCACTGTAGATCAGAGACAAACATTCGTTATGGACACTCGCCTGTCCTGCCGAAGGTCTTTGAATGAGCGGAACCTAGTGCTTCAATCCACAATGGCGCAGAAGAGCCTGAGGATCCGGGTCACGTCCGCGGAAATCTCGGAAGACGTCCATCGGATGCCGACTTCCTCCCTGAGCCAGCACGGTGTCCCGGAACTTTCGCCCCGTGGAGGAGACAGCCGCTGCATCGTCGAGCCCCGCATCTTCAAAGGCTCCGAACGCATCGGCACTCAGCACTTCTGCCCACTTGTAACTGTAGTACCCGGCGGAGTACCCACCGGCAAAAATATGCTGAAACGAACAAAGGAATCGATTTTCGGGAAGCGGCGGCAGCAGACTCGTGATCGACAGGATGCGTTTTTCCGCTTCAAATGGTGTTTCGCCGCCATCCGGGTCATAGCCGTGGTGAAGCGACATGTCCGTCATGCCCAGCTGAAGCTGTCGCAGCATCTGCGTGGCAGCTCGGTAGGTCTTGGCCTTCTGCAGTTTTTCGAACAGATCTTCCGGCAGTGGTTCACCCGTCTGATAGTGCCGTGCCAGACGCATCAGAGTCGGCCGATGCAGACACCAGTTTTCCATGAACTGACTTGGAAGCTCAACCGCATCCCATTCCACGCCATTGATCCCGGCGGCATCACGTTCATCGACGGTTGTCAGCATGTGCTGAAGCCCGTGCCCAAATTCATGAAACAGCGTTTCGACTTCGCGAAAAGTCATCAGTGAAGGAACATCACCGGCCGGCGGCGTACCATTGCAAACCAGATGGGCCACGGGAAGACGAATGCCAAACGGTCCGACGGACCTTGTAATACAGTCATTCATCCACGCGCCACCGCGTTTGTCTTTCGGGCGTGACCATGGATCAAGGTAAAAGCCCGCAATGTGGCGGCTGGATTCGTCAAAAATCTCGTAGTACCGAACGTCATCATTCCAGATGGGAGCCTTCCCGTCGGCTCGCTGGACCGTAATGCCAAACAGTGAATGGCAGAGATCAAAGAGTCCGTCCAGAACACGATCGAGAGAGAAATAGGGCCGAAGCTGTTCGTCGGTGAATGAGAACTTCTGTTCCCGAAGACGCTCGGCCCAGAACGCCACATCCCAGTGACTCAGCGGTCCCTGATGCCCGTTGCTCTGAGCAAACTCCGTCAGCTCCTCGAGTTCCTTCTTGGCAGGGTCGTACGATGATTCCAGAAGGCGATCAAACATCTGCTGAACGGCGGCCACATCGCCGGCCATCTTGCGCGACAGACTGAGTTCCGCATAGCAGTCAAAGCCCAGAAGCCGAGCCTGTTCCCGTCGCAGGCTAAGAATGCGCCGGATCAGCGGTGAGTTATCCTGATCCCCGGAACCTGCTCGCATGATGTACGCACGATAGACCTTCTCACGCAGATCACGGTTGCGGCAGTGTTCCATGAATGGACCAAAGCATGGCTGGTCCAGAGTGATTCTCCATGGTCCATACTCCGGTGTTGCCGGAGTCCTGCCCTGATTCGCTTCTGCGCGATTCCATGACGCCGAAGCAATGCGACGAAGACTCGGAGGGAAACCGTCAGCGTCCTGAGCATCCGTCAGATCAAGGAACCATGCTTTGGTGGCATCAAGAACGTTGTTGGAAAAGTCCGTCGCGAGCTGTGACAGATCCTGTTCAATGGCGTTGAATCGTTCTCTCTGTTCGCCCTGAAGACTGATCCCCGAAAGTTCCGCGCTTTGAATCATGCGAGTGATGATTCGCTGCCGCGCGGAGGAATAACTCGACCACTCCGCTGAGTCATGGATTGCACAGAGTTTGCGGTAGACAGCTTCGCTTTGACGCAGCTGCAGACCGAACTCCACGACGGACGGCATCACGGCATCATGTGCTTCACGCAGAGCATCAGAGTTGGCGACACTCAGAAGATGACTGACGGGCGACCATCCGTATTCAAACAGAAGATCAATCTGTTCCATCGGAGTCATCAGGCCCGTCCATGATGCCTCGGCCGTGTCTTCCAGAGATGTCAGGATCTCTCGACAGCGACTCAGCATCTGTTCAACAGCGGGGCCAATGTGCTCCGGTCGAATTGCGTCGTACGCCGGCAATCCGGAAGAGATAAGGAGAGGATTCTGATCCGAAGTCATGAGACGTTCTTTCCGTCTTCCAAAACAAAACAGAACGGACTTTTCCGATCGTGCGGGTCACTGCGCGAAGGCAGGACAATCATCTGCTGTTGTATCGCACTCACGGTTCGCGGCAAAACCGGGACAGCAATGATGTGTCCGAGTGAGAAAAACTTTTGCGATTTTGTGAAGTCAATTCTGACAGAAAAATCTGTTGACAAAAAAAGGTCTCGCGAACCTCCAGGAGAGTTGCGAATCGCGATTGATGCAAACGGAGACCGACTGTATAACGCCGCCCGTCCTTTTCTGAGGACGCTTCAGTGTCTTTGGTTTCGAGAGGCTCATTCGGTGTTCTGCCGATGCTCTCAAAGAGGCGTCCTGGTTACGCATTGCACTGCCTGTCCTGCCGATTTCGTGACCTCCGAAATTGATGGCAAGTGGTGTTGTCCTTTTTACAGGTAGCATTTTCACCATGCAGCTCCACCAGATTGAACTTGTCCCAGGCGAGTCGGTTCGAGTTGGAAGACTGATCGTGACTCTGATTGCGGTGGAAGGCAACGTTGCTCAGCTGCACGTCGAAGACCCGGACAACAACAATTCGTGGACGGACCCAGTCAACTTCTCCGACATGGACATCGAAGAGCCCGTGCTCGTCTGAAGCACGATACAAGCCTGGCTGCTCGTTTCCCGCCTGACGCGGCTCGCCTTGCCTGCCCCGGTTTCATCCGGTCCCTTCCGCAGATCGACGCGGTTTCCCTGTCGACGCTTGCGCTCAGGATCCGTACTGCGGAGTCACGCAGCGAACTCTTCTTCCCGCCGGAAAGCAAAAAGCCGCGCGGCGAATGAATGCGGGTTTCGGGATTCCCGGGCGGTACGCGATTGTGATTGTCCGTCAAGATCCTTCACCGACTATTATTGGACGGAAATGCTCAGAGTGACTGGAACGGTCGCTCGATACTCGACAATGCACTGAAGGACGAGCAAGTGGCACCATCGACGTTCGGCGTCATCTTTGATGTGGATGGCGTACTGATTGATTCCTTTGCGGCTCATCTCCACACATGGCAGATCTGCTGTCGCCGCCATGGTCGAGACTGTACGGAAGAAGAATTCCTGGCGGGTTTCGGCCGAACAAGTCGTGAGTTCATTCGACAGACGTGGGTCAATCCTCCGGATGACGCGGGCATCGCTGCCTTCGACGAAGAGAAGGAAGAACTCTATCGGCAGCATGTCGCGGAGAACTTTCCGCACATGCCCGGTGCTCGTGAACTGATCAGCGCGCTTCACGACATGAATGTGCCCATGGCGATCGGGTCCAGCGGGCCGCCGAAAAATGTGGCCGTCGCGATTGAGCAGCTGAAAGCCGGCAGCAAGATTCGAACCGTCATCACCGGTGCTGATGTCATCAAAGGAAAGCCACATCCGGACGTGTTTCTCAAAGCCGCCGCGGGAATGGGGCTGCCTCCGGAACGCTGCGTGGTTCTGGAAGATGCTCCGGTCGGAATCGAAGCGGCTCTGTCGGCCGGTGCTCGCTGTCTGGGCGTGGTGTCCAAAGGCCGCACATGGGACCAGCTGCATCGGGCTCATCACCGAGTGATGAATGATCTGACGGCCGTGACGCCGGAACTGCTGCAAAGCCTGGTCACTGGTTCATGATGGCGAATCATGTGCGATGGCGTCATCCACGGCGTCTACGGTGTCACAATTCGTGAAGCTGCAGCCGGCCTGTCGCGGCCAGTCGGCACATCAGTCCCGTCACTGCCAGCGCATCGTGAATCTGTTCCGTCGACAAACCCAGTGACGGACGAGCCGCATCTGTCAGCCAGAATCGGCCCGACACTTCATCCGCGTGAACCGTGATGTGTGAGGCATGACTCGCGATCGCCCGGTTGAGCACGTCCGCCAGCCTCGCGGGGCGAATTGCAACACCGCTCGGACCATGCACGGTGAAGAAGCGATCGTCTTCTTCCACCTGCACCGTCAGTACATCATCAGCCACGGATGATTCCGCGATCGAACGAGGAATCAAGGACATGCGCTGTTCTTCTGCCAGCCAGAGGACTCGCTGACGCAATAGAACGTCATTGGTCTGAACCACGATGCGGTGTTCAAAGTTCTCCGGAAACCAGCGACTCAGCCATTCGCGGTATCGATCTTCAAAGTCCATCAGCGTCAGTGAACCGGATTGGCGGGACATGCGTCGAGGCCATGACGAACGCTGTTCTGGCTCCGGCAACACCAGCTGAAGAGTGCTGGCCGGGTGTTTGGAAAGTAATGTACGAGATGGCGAGACGTCCGGAGGCTGACCGCTGTTTCCCTGACTGTCCGACGCGCGAGAACGCGAAGAACGAACCTGTTCCAGCAGCATCGACAGACCGTCCTGCACCCGATCAGCGGACGATGAACCTCCGGTGGGTTCCAAAGCATCCGACTGTTCCGTTCCCGGATGCTGCAGCCGTATCCCAAAGTCCTTCCAGACCACCGGGACAGAGTCACCGGAACGATCAAAGACATCCAGACCTGTCCAGGAATTCGGAAAGCCTGCTCCTGTGATAAGAATCCCGCCACAGGATTCAGGCTGGCAGCGCAGAGCTTCCTGGAGTGAAGCGGCCGAGCATCGTCCGAGGTCGATCACGGGTAACCCAAACTCCCGAATCGACGAACTGACTCCGACAAAGATATCCGGCGATGATGATCGCCCGTCATAGCCTATCAGAACCGGCGCCATGACCAGACGTTCGGCCTGGATCTCTTTGCCGTCCTGACGCGGCATCGATTCCTGAACGGTCGATCGGTCCACCAGGCACTGGCAGAAGATTCTGACCAGCTCTTCTGCCATGCGACGGTGCAAAGCATTCAAATAGGGGCCGCGAATTCCAAACTCGGTTCGCTGAATTCCCTGACGGCGGTGTTCGCGAATCCGCGAAGTCTCGAAGACCGTGCGTTCGCTAAGACCTTCCGTGTGAAACCGCCACTCGCATTCATCGCAGACCGGCCATGCCGCATTCAGTCGTGCCAGGTGGATGGATCGCGAGACCGATAGACTCTGACCCGGGCAAACAAAATAGTTGCCATCGGCGGCAGCGTGGGGCAAATGCGAATGTGACTGCCGTGATTCCATGCCCGCAGTCTATCGGCAGAACAAACAGAGCGTCCAGACGCCTTTGTTTGCCGCGAATCGGCACCGGCCGGGTAAGCAGCGCGATTCCGGCAATCTTCGGAAACTCGGAGCCTTCCGGAACAAAGTTGATGTTGACCCATTCCGACCCCTTCAGGGACCATCCGCACGCGGCTTACAGGCTTGCTCTGCGCTGACGCGCGCCGCGAGTCCTTTCAGCGGCAGGGCGCGAGCCCTCCGGTGAGTCTGCGTCAGGAGTTTACCAGACGGCTTGCCGGTCCGCTTAAAATCTTTCACAGCGTTGCCGACGGGGCGGGAGAACGATTGGACTCAGGGACTTTCACGACTGTAGTGTTGACAGTCTCCATCGGCATCGCGTGGCGTGGGTTCCGTTCTATCTCTCTGCGCTCAGGCATTGTTTCACTTCGCCTGGTCACGATCATTCTGAGCTTCGCAGCTCTGGCCTCCGTTGCGGCAGCTCAGCAGAGTCCATGGAAGGTTGCGGAGCGGCACGGCAACGCGGAGCTGTATTCCGAAGTGGCGGTCGACACGAAACGCATCTGGGCCGAATTCGATCAGCTGTTCGAGGAACTCGATAAAACACTGGCCGTCAAGCCGGATGGAAAAGCCATCCAGATCGTGATCTACAGCAGTCAGCAGAGTTACCTTCGAAAGCTGGCCACTCAGATTCCGCAGGCAAGAAACCGACGAGCGATTTACTACCGCAACGGCGATGTCAGTCAGGTGTACGTGTGGAACAGTCGGTCATTGATCACCGACCTGCGGCATGAGATGACACATGTGGTCCTGCATCAGCATCTGCCTTTTCTTCCGCTGTGGGTGGATGAAGGTCTGGCAGAGTATTTCGAAGAGACTCCGGACCAGCGAACGTCATCTTCAAGAATTTCGACCGTCAAATGGAAGGCTCGCATGGGGGCCTCACCGTCTCTGGGAAGTCTCGAAGCTCTGCCACGTGCCGAGGAGATGGATGCGGATGCCTATCGAAACAGCTGGGCATGGTGCAGTTTTCTGCTGAACGACGGTGACGACGCGCAGAATCTGCTGAAACAGTACCTCGAAGAGATCCATCGGGGAGAGGCACCTGGTGCATTTAGTGCCTATGCACAGGCCAGGAATTCCGGTTTGCTGATGCGGGCAAACTCCTATTTCAGAAAAATGACGATTCGTGTAGCTTCCGACTCAAGTCGTTAATGACTTCTGCCGGAGCGGCTTCAAAGTCCTCGGGCAGCCCCTCTGAAATCTCCCCTCTTGATGTCGACAGCCGGACGTGTCGATGCCTGTCTCTCAGTCTGCTGTACTAAAGGACTAGAATCATGTCAGTCTCCCGCACTCTCTTCCGTACCTGCCTCACACTGACTCTTGCTGCAGCTCTGACCTTCCATTCTTCGATGGCCTTTGCCGCTGATCAGGCTTCTGCCGCCATCCAGGACGTTCAGCTTCGCGAAGGTGGCACCCTGACAACTCGTGTTGTGGACCTACAGGGAAATCCAGTGAAGGGCGAAACCGTCGTTGTGGAATTCAAAGGCAAGCAGATTGCCACTGCGGTCAGCGATGAAAACGGTTACGTCGCTGTCTCCGGTCTTCGACCAGGACTGCACAGCATTGTGACTCCAATGGGTGCTTCCGCCTGTCGATTCTGGGCCGAAGGCGCTGCTCCTCCGTCGGCCGTTCAGGTTCCTGCCGTTGTCTCCGATGCGGAAGTGATTCGAGGACAGTTTGGTGCGTTCAATCTTCCAATGGTGGTTTACGCGAGCCTTTCAATTGCGGCTCTGATCATTGCGATCGACGCCGAAAATGACACGGAAGACCTCGAGGACGCCAACGCCGCGCTGACTCGCCGAGTCGAAGCACTGGAAAACGCGAGCCCATAGTTCGTCTGGAATCTGAAGGTCCGAGTTCCTGAATCAGGACTGAGTGTTCAGGAATGGTGTCAAGCGTGATGACGGGCTCACGCCTGTAACTTCGGGCGTTCTTCAAACACAACGGCTCGATGTTGCTTTGAGACAACTCATTGCGACATCGAGCCGTTTTGCGTTTCAGTATTCGGTTTTCAGTGTTCAGTTTTCAGTTTTCAGTGTTCAGTTTTGCGAGTGGAAGCATGAACGCGGATAGCACGCCTGCAGGGCGTGTGCCAGAGGCGCCGGAAGCCATTGAGTGCACGCGGTATTGCCAAAGCCGGCTGCAATGAAAAGCGACGATCGCGAGGCAAGAGAATAATCGCAGAACCACAAAAACTTGCCCCCTCCTGCGACTATTCTCCTGCCTCCATTCTTCTGCCATTCAACAACAATCGAAGAATCGCAATGCGACACTCAGAGAGTGACGACTACTTTCCGAGTCGAGTTTCCGTAACCCATTTCCTGTCCCACCACGCATCCGCCCCAACCAACAACGAACCAAGCACCAAGAACCAAGAACCCGCCCCTAAAACGGAAACCTCTCATCCACCTTTGACTGAGCAAGATCGACCAGAAAACCTCCGAGTCGCTCGACCATGATCTCCATCAGCCTTGCTCCTTTTTCAGCGGTCGCTCCGTGAGGATTTCCGGAGCCGGTGTTCGTGGTCAGAAGATGCCACGGGCGAGTAATCGAGACCCAGCCGCGATTGACGGCGTCGAAGCGAGTCGACTGAGTCGTACCATCATCGGCCGCCAAAGTGCCATCATCATGCTGTTTGACGAGATGTCCGAAGCAGGCAAGACCAAGTGACGTCTCTACTTCGCCAGCGTGGTCATCAGCCTCTTGAAAGATGTCCTTCTTCACGTCCGCGATGAGTCCTCGAAACCAGTCGCACAGGAACAGCTGGACACGAGTCTTTCCATGAAGCTCACGCAGCAAAGGCTTGAATTCGTTTCCGCCGTGGCTGTTCAGAATCACCAGCTTCAAAATGCCATGTCCCTCCAGACTCTCGACCAGGTCCTGAATCACGCGAGCCAGTGTGGAAGGATTCAGATTCATGGAAAGCCGACACTGGTTCTGATTCGTCTCCGTGCCGTAAGGAATCGCCGGAAGCATCACCACCTTCGCGCCTCGCTGCCACGCGAGCTGACAGGCACCCGACGAGATCGCTTCGGCCTCAAAGGTATCGGTGCCATACGGCAGATGCAGGTTGTGCGGTTCGGTGGCTCCCATCGGAAGCACCGCAACGTCGTAGGCACAGTGCTTGACGTGAGCATAATTGGTTTCGGACAGAATCCATGGTCGCATCGGTCTACCAGTCTGTTCAGGCCGTTTGTTCCAGAGTAAGGTCGGGCTCCGCTTCGCAGTATTTGAAATTCGCCCGCAATCGGAAAGGCACCCGCTCCGTCTTGTTCGGAATTCCGCCAGACGCACTCAACAGTGCAGAACGACTGTCCTCAGTCGTTGACCGAAAGTAGTCGTCACTCTCTGAGTGTCGCATTGCGATTCGTCGATGGCTGGTGAATGGCAGAAGAAGGTGGGGCAGGAGAATAGGCGCAAGAGCAAGCGAGTGTAGTGTTGCTGCGATCATTCTTCTGCCCACATTCTCTTGCCTCATGAACCTCGTTTTTCATTGCGGCCGGTCATGGCAATACCACGTGCACTCAATGGCTTCCGGCGCCTGCGGCACACGCCCTGCCGGCGTGCTACCCGCTTCGCGCCAGATGCACAACTGAAAACCGAAAACCTCTCCGCACACGCCCTTCAGGCGTGCTACCCATTTGTTTCGTTCGCGGAACGAGCTGCGATGATGGGGAACTGGGGGATCCTGGATTGACAAGGATTGGCGTCCGGGGACACTTCCCGCTTTCCTTTCTTTGCCGGACTCATTGTTTTGAGTCGGCTGTGGTTACCGAAGGTTGCTCTCATGGTTCGGGATTTTACGACCGAAAGTCTGACTCACGATCCCATTCACGGCTACATCCCGTTCATCTCACGTGTCGGTCTGCCATCCGGCGAAGCGGCGGAGCAGGATCTGATTGATCATCCGTGGGTTCAGCGGCTCCGACAGATTCATCAGCTTCAAACCGCCTGGTGGGTGTACCCATCCGCGGAGCACATGCGGTTTCAGCATGTTCTGGGTGTGATGCATCTGGGTTCTGTCACGGTCAATGCCTGGTACGATTCCCTGGCGGATGTGAACCGCAACGTGCCGTCACGCGCGTATGTGGAGAGTCTGGTTCGCATTGCCGGCCTGCTTCATGATTTGGGTCACGGCCCGTTTGGTCATTTCTTTGATGATCATTACCTGGAGCAGTTCGGGCTGACTCATGAAGACATCGGCGGGCACATTATTGAGCATGAGCTGGGCGACATCATTCGTCGTATTCGCCGCAACCCAAATGGCAAGCTACAGGCTTTGGAAGAGCTTGATCCAGTGCAGGTTTCGTTTCTGATTCGAAGACCTTCGGGACGCCCGGAAGATTCTGAAGGGCATCCGGACTGGCTCAGGAAACTCCGAGCCCTCTTCAGCGGCATCTACACTGTGGACAACATGGACTTCGTTCTGCGCGATGCCTACATGTCCGGCTACAATACTCGCGCTTTTGATATCTCGCGGCTGATTCATTATTCGTTCTTTACCGAGAATGGCCTGACGATTCATTCACGCGGTTTGCCGACGCTGATCAACTTCATCGAAACGCGAGCCAATCTGTTTCGAACGATTTACTTTCATCGCACGGTTCGAGGAATCGACATTGCTCTCGAGCAGTACTTCACGGAAACCATGAAGCGACTGTTCCCTGGCAATCCACTCGAACATCTCGCCGCCTATCAGGGCCTGACAGAGACATCGTTCCTTGTTGACGTTTCCCGCTGGGCCTCCAGTTCCGATCCGACACTCAGAGAACTCGGGCAGCACTGGCGCGATATCATCAATCGCAAGGAGATGTGGCGAATGGCCTGTGAGCGGACGATGCACTTTCACAGCGGTCAGGCCGAAAGCACAACGATCTTTTCGGAACCAGACCTGGTAGAACGTCGAGTGCGTGAAGCTCTGCCGAAGCCTCTGCGGGACATTCCGCTGCGAATCGATGTGGCTCGACACTATCACCGCCCCAGTGCTCGCAAGCCAGCCGGCAAGCAGAATTACTGGTACGACCCGGCCAGCGGGCTGTCACATGTGCTGGATGATGATGAATTGTTCCGCAATCTTCCCACGAGCTTTCTGATCTTTCGTATCTACAGTCGTGATCACCAGTACGATCGCGAGCTGAATGCGGCACTTCAGAAAGTCGCCGGAGGATCGGGCGGAGATACGAAAACCAACATGTGACCAACCCGATGACGTTTCGACTTTCCTCGATTTCCATGCTGTTCGGGCTGGCCGCGTTTCTGCTGTCAGCGGCGATGATCAATCACGGGCTGGTCGATTCCTCACTGCCGGCGGGTCCGGGATTAACTCTGGATGAATCGTTCAACATCGATCAGGGCGTTTACCTGGCTGATGCAGTGGGCGAACATGGACCGATGCTGCTGGTTCCCGAGACGGCTCGTGAAGTGTTCGGGGCGAGGCGATTTCTTCCCGACCATCCACCGCTTGGACGACTGTGGCTGGGAATTGTCCATCAGCTGACGTCATGGCTCGTTCCGGGTTCTGAAGGTACGGTGTACAACGTTCCCGCCGCGAGGCTGGGATCGTGCCTTGCGTTTGGTGTGATGGTGTTTCTGCTATCGGAGTATTCTGCTCGGTGGCGAGGACCAGCGGCTGCGCTGGGGACAGCGTTGATGTTGATCGGCATGCCGCATCTGATGGGGCATGCTCGCCTTGCGGCTCTTGAAACCTGCACGAACCTGGCGTGGGTTGTGGCTCTGTTGCCATTGTTGAACTGGTGGACCGGTGAGCATGCTCCGACGAACAGGCATGCAATCCTGAGCGGAGCCTGCTGGGGTTTGTTGCTGCTGACGAAGGTGCAGGGAATTCTGTTACCGCCGGCGATTTTGGTCTGGGCGCTGTGGCGATTCCGTGGGCAGGCCATTCGGCCGTTGTTGCTTTGGGGCGTGGTCGGCGCGATTGTCTTTTTTGTCGGCTGGCCATGGCTGTGGCAGGATCCGATCGGGCACACGCTGAAGTTTCTGGGACGAACGACGGATCGTCAGACGCTGTACTGCTGGTACTTTGGGGAACGATTTGCCGACAAGCTAGTTCCCTGGCACTTTCCGTTCGTCATGCTGCTCTTCAGTCTTCCGGCGTGGACTCTTGGTGCCGTACTACTGCGATCACGTCACGGCCTGACTCGTCCCGAGCAGCTGATCCTGCTGACCTGTCTGGTTCCCTTGTGTGTGTTTGCCTTCCCAGGCGTCCCAGTGTACGACGGGACTCGGTTGTTCCTGATTGTCTTTCCGGGACTCGCTGTGATTGCCGGCCGAGGGTTCGAGGCTCTCTGGAATCTGCAGCTTTCAGCGCCGCGATCCACCGTGATTACGCGGGCCATCGTTGTCGGAATGCTCGTGATTCTGCCACTGCCGTGGACGATGCAGCCCGGGGCAATCAACCAATACGGTCTGCTGTGCGGCGGGAACGTCGGTGCGTCGAAACTTGGGCTGGAATCATCCTACTGGGCCGATGCGTTGAACGAGGATTTCTGGACTCAGGTTCCGGAAGGCACGACTCTGGCCGTTGCACCGGTCAGTCATCAGTTTCAGCTCAGTGATCTGGAACATCTTGTGCCGCTCGTCGCCCGGCGGCGAATTCGACTGGTGCCGTACTTCTATGAGAACGACACGTCACATCATGATCTGCTGCTGATTCACCGGCTCGCCGATCTGCGGCCGGAACTTCAGGCTGATCCGCCGGGTTCAGAACGAGTCATCACGATCGAGCAGGCTGGTGTCATCCGGGCTCGCGTCATCCGGCGTAATCACGGTGAGCCATAACGAAGGTCGCCCAGGTGCTGTGGCCGCCACGGCAGGATCATCGCAACAGGTGCCCACAACTGCCTTCCCCATGCCCATAGGTG
Source organism: uncultured Chitinophaga sp. (assembly GCA_964538835.1). GTDB lineage: Bacteria > Planctomycetota > Planctomycetia > Planctomycetales > Planctomycetaceae > SXXK01. The sequence continues at coordinate 94,126 of CAZIGZ010000004.1, forward strand.
CCAGCCACCTGTGCGGATTTTACCAATGAAAAAACTGCATTTCCGATACTGGCTTGCGCAACCCTAAGCCCGCTGGTTGGCGACCCGGCATTGGTGTGCATGGGACGGCTAAGGCCCCGGAATCAACACCAGTGCCATCGCAGAAGGCTCTTAGTTACGGGGCGCCATATGGATCGTCTGAGCACGATCCGGGCCGACAGAAACGAACTCCACAGGCCGGCCCACGATCTCTTCAATCGTGCGGCAGTACTGCTGAGCTGTCGGCGGCAGCTTTGAAAACTCCGTGATGCCGGAGATGTCTTCTTTCCAGCCTGGGACTTTTCGAAGCACTGGTCGAGCAGCCGCGAGATCTTCACAGCGACTTGGCAGGTCACGCGTGATTCGGCCGTTGATTTCATAGGCTTCGCAGATGCAGACTTCATCGAAACCGCTCAGGACATCAAGCAGTGCGATGGTGATGGTGTCGACGCCACTGATTCGAGCACTATAGCGAGTTGCCACGGCGTCAAACCATCCACAGCGGCGAGGACGTCCCGTAACCGTGCCGAATTCGTTGCCAGCGATTCGAATACGATTACCAATTTCGTTGTCGAGTTCCGAAGGGAAGGGGCCGCCACCAACGCGAGTCGTATAGGCCTTCGCGACGCCGATCATCTTCACGATCGAACGTTCAGGAATTCCGCTGCCACTGTGAATCCCGCAGCCAGAGCTGTTCGAAGACGTGACGTATGGAAACGTACCGTGGTCAACGTCCAGAAGGCTTCCCTGAGCACCTTCGAACAGAATCCACTTGTTCTGTTCGAGGGCATCCAGAAGGTAGGTTGTCGTGTCGGCGACCATCGGGCGAATTCGGTCGGCCGCCGCTGAGTACTCTACGATAATTTGCTCGGCATCCAGCACCGGAGACTCAGGATCGAGTGCTGTCAGAATCTTCTGCTTGAAGGGAACAATCTGACGAACCTTCGAAGCAAAAACTTCTGGACAGATCAGATCGCCGATGCGAATCGCGTGAGTACGTCCGACCTTTTCGCGGTAGCATGTTCCGATGCCGCGACCAGTCGTGCCAATGGCTTCGCGGCCTCGAGATTTTTCCAGAGCGGCTTCTTCCAGAAGATGCCATGGGCAAATGACATGAGCACGGTCGCTGACCATCAAGCGTGAAGAGCAGTCATGACCTCCAGCCGCCAGACCGTCCAGTTCCTTCAGCAAAGCCAGAGGATTTACGACCACGCCAGGTGCAATGACCGATTTGACGTGCGATTGAAGGACGCCGGTGGGCAGAAGGCTGAGCTTGTATGTTCGCCCGTCGAACTTGACGGTGTGTCCAGCATTGTTGCCGCCCTGATAGCGAACGACGATGTCATGCTTTTCTGTGAGAAGGTCTACGATCTTGCCCTTGGCTTCATCGCCCCACTGCAATCCAATGACCGAAGTTGCTGGCACAGGTCTCGCCCAGATTCAAACAGGTGGATTCAAAAAGAAACCGGATATCGACACAGGCCGACATCCGGTCATAGCCTTTTTCCTAAGCTTCAAACGACGTGTAGATCGACCGCAGTCAGGAATGGTGAGTAGTCTTGAGCTGAAGGTTCAATAACCGCCAGTTAATTTCCGCACTGCACTCGAATCGCTGCGAATTGTACCGCTGATCGTTCCAACCCCAAACGCGAACGCCCGATTTCACACAACTTCCCGTTCGAAGGTAGTGAGCAGTTCTCTTTTCAGGAAAATTCAGGGAAATCGCGGTCAGAACATGCCTTTGTCATGGCTTTTGTTCAGCGCAATTTGAACCTGAATGGATCGGTTTCGCGGCTGGTTCGATAGTAAGCAGCGGTCGCAATGCGTTATTCCAGATCTCATAACCGGCTTCATTCAGATGCAGACCATCTTCGGCCAAAAGATCAGGCCGAGGCCGGGCGGTGTCATCCAGCATCAGCGGCCAGATGTCCAGGAAGTCCGCCATTTCATCGGACTCACAGATCTCGCGAATCTGCTGGTTGGTTTTCTGCATCGCCTCCGCCATCGACCAGCGTTTCACGCTCGGCTTGATCGAGATGTAGATGACTTTCTGACACCTCGGGACTTCTGATCGCACATTGTCGAGAAATTTTCGGAAGTCGTTGGCAATGGTCTCGGGAGACTTTCCATTCGCAATGTCATTATCGCCCGCGTAGAGAACGATGATCTGAGGCTCTGCCGGGGTGACGAGTCGATCAAAGTAGTCCACGGAATCCGAAAGCACAGACCCGCCAAAACCATGATTCAGAACCGGATGACCAGGAAAGCCCCGATCAAGCTTCCAAAGCCGAATGCTTGAACTGCCGACAAAGAGAATCCCATTCTTTCTGGAACCACCGC
>CAZIGZ010000005.1:0-57457 GCA_964538835.1 uncultured Chitinophaga sp.
CGGGTGGCCAATCAGCGGGGATAGCCGTGCGCATAACGATGACGGAAATACAGTCTTTTCATTGATGAAATCAATATAGGTGCCTGGCACCTTGAGGTTGGGGAAAACAGTTCCCATTGTGCTGTTTGTGCGGTAAGCTTTAGCTCCTCGCTGTTCTCCTTCCTGCCTTGTCCCTCCGACGGTTGATTGAGCATTCCCATGACTCGATTGCGCATTCTTTTGCTGGCTGCGGCTGTGCATTGGCTGGTATCTGGTTCGGTGGTGGCGCAGGTGGTTTGTCTGCCGTTGCCGCGGGTTTTGACCACGATGCCGATGGGCGGAAAGGCGGGGACAGACTTCGAGGTTTCGGTCACTGGGGAGAACATCGATGACGGCGGCGAACTGCTTTTTTCGCATCCGGGTCTGACTGCCACGGCTCAGACGTCCGCAGATGGCAAGATAGTGCAGGGCAAGTACATCGTGCGCATTGGCGCGGACTGTCCGCCAGGGCTGTACGAGTGTCGGATGATGACTCGACTGGGGATCTCATCAGCAAGGATCTTTGCCGTCGGAACGCTGGATGAGGTTCAGCAGGTTTCCGGAAACACGTCGCTCGCAAAGGCGATGCCGCTGGCAATGAACTCCGTCTGCAATTCTGTGATGTCAGCACGCTCGGTGGACCATTACTCGTTTCAGGCAAAAGCCGGCCAGCGATGCATTGTCCATTGTGCAGCTCGCGGGATTGATTCGAAACTTGATGCCGTTTTGGTTGTGGCGAATTCGATGGGACAGGATCTTCTGGTCGAACGGCGCGGCGGCGTTCTGGACTTCAAGGCTCCTTCGGATGGCATCTACATCATCAAGGTGCATGAGCTTACCTACAAGGGTGGCACTGGGTACTTCTATCGCTTAACGCTGCAGGAGATTCCGGGCGATGCAGCGGTGCCGGAGTTTGCATCCACGAAGTCGGTCAACACGTTCTCCTGGCCGCCGGAGGGTTTGCCGGCTCTCGCAGCTTCTCAGGAAGTCGAACCCAACAACTCTGCTTCCCAGGTCCAGAAGATCTCATTGCCCTGTGACATCTCCGGGAGTTTTGCCACCGCGGCTGATGTCGACGTGTATGAATTCGATGCGAAGAAGGGCGAAGTCTGGTGGGTGGAAGTCGCATCGGAGAGGCTTGGACGTCCTACAGACCCGTCCATCGTTGTGCAGCGTGTTACCGGAGAACCCGGAGCTGAAACGCTGACTGACGTTGCGGAACTGACTGATATTCCCAGCCCCATGAAGCCATCCAGCAATGGCTATGCGTACGACGGTCCTCCATATGACGGCGGCTCTTCCGACATCAACGGGAAGATAGAGATCCAGGAAGACGGCCGGCATCGGCTTCAAATCACTGATCTGTTCGGCGGAACTCGAACGGATGCTCGCAACATTTATCGACTCATCATTCGCCAGGCAGCACCGGACTTTACTCTCGTTGCATGGGGCCTGCATATGGAACTTCGCAACGGGGATCGGAACGCACTTTCAAAGCCAGTGGCGTTACGTGGCGGTGTCACCATCGCTCTCGAGGTTGTGGCCATCCGACGTGACGGCTTCAATGGTGATATCGATCTGTCGCTGGAGAATCTGCCGGATGGAGTGAAAGCGGCCGGCCTGAAGATTCCTGCAGGAAGCAACCGTGGGATCGTTCTTATTACTGCCGACCAAAATGCACCCCGAGCGCTCACGTGGGCGAAATTCACGGGTAAGGCTCGGATCAATGAAGCGGACGTCGTCCGTCCCTGCCAGATTGCCGCAATGGCATGGCCGATTGTGGATGCCTGGGGCGAAATTCCAAGCCCCAGACTGGTGGCCGATTTTCCTATTTCGGTAAGCGGTTCTGAGTATGCGCCGATTTCGATCGCGGCCCGAGAGGCAAAGACCTGGGAAGTGGTCGCCGGGCAGAAGCTGACGATTCCCCTCATTCATACTCGCCGCACCGATTTCTCCGGAAGCATTCTGCAGCTCAAGACGTTCGGTGCTGGCTTCGAAGGAAATCCTCAGTTCGACGTTTCACTCACGGCAGACTCATCGGAAGTGACTCTGGACACTGCGGCCCTCAAGACGGCTCCTGGCGATTACCTGATTGCGTTCTACGGCAGCGCGGTTGCCCGATATCGATACAACCCCGAAGGAGTGTCACTGGCCGAACAGGCAGTGAAGAATGCGGAGGCTGAAGTTGCCGCTGCAGTGGCGGATGTGCAAAAGAAAACAGACGAACTGGCGGCCGCAACAGAAGACCAGAAAGCCGACCGAACCGCTCAGCTTGAGACTGCGAAAATGAAGCAGGCGGCGGCTGAAGCGTCGAAGGCCGCCTATACAGAAGCGTTGAAAGTCGCCAGCGAAAAAGCAACGCCTCGCGACACCGTCGATATTGTGATCACTGAACCCATTGCCATTCGAGTATTGCCAGCGGAGGCGAAATGAGCGATCCATTCTGCGCGTCATCGGTCACTGGCTGTCGAGGTCCGGCGAGTTTCGGAACATCCGGAAGGCGAGGCTTCCTGAGGCTGGGGCTTGGTGGATTCACAAGCCTCAGTCTTCCAGCGTTGTTTCGTCTTCAGGCGGCAGCTGCGGAACAGAATTCCGGCGGAACACCTGCGTCTGAAAAGACGGCCGTCATTATGGTGTGGAAGCCCGGCGGTTGTTCGCACATCGACACCTACGATCCAAAGCCGGACGCAGCTGCGGAGTATCGTGGACCGTTCGGCGTCATTGACACGAAGGTTCCGGGCCTGCAGTTCACGGAACTTCTGCCGATGCAGGCCGCGATGGCTGACAAGTTCACGGTGCTTCGTTCGATGCGTCAGACTGCCGGTGGACATCCGGCCGGATCGATGCAAATGCTCTCCGGTGACCCGGATACTCGTGACAAACCAAAGCCGCGATTCCCCGACTGGATGACAGTCACCAACTACTTGCGAGCGAAAGACGGACCGCGCACAAATCCGCTGCCAGCCTATGTGGGCATCAATCCTCCTTTGGAGTATAACGGGCCTGCCTATCTGGGAGATGCGTGGTCGCCATTCACAGTGAGCGGTGACCCCAGTGCCCCGACGTTTTCCGTACCCAACATCGGGCTGACGGACCAGAATGAAATCCGTCGACTCGGCCGAAGGGCAACACTGCGCCAGAACCTCGACAATCTCGAACGATCATTTGACCGCCTCGGGGAACTCGGAGCACTGGACACCTTTGAGACGCAGGCGATGACGCTGCTTACGAACCCGCGAACGAAAGAAGCGTTTGACCTCACAAAGGAAGACGATCGAACTCGAGATCGTTACGGCCGCAACGCATGGGGCCAGCAGCTTCTGATGGCTCGAAGACTTGTCGAAGCCGGTGTGGAAGTTCTGACAACCAGCCTGAATGGACCGCTGTGCGGGCGAGTTCAGAACTGGGACGACCATGCCGTCAATCACCATGTCTTCGATGCAATGCGGTTCCGAGCCCACGCGTATGATCAGGCGGTGTCGGCGCTGATTGAAGACATTTACGCACGAGGACTCGACAAACGAGTCCTGGTCGTGGTCACCGGCGAATTCGGTCGAACACCTCTCATCAATTATGCGGCCAGCACCGGTGAAGGAAATGCGAGTGCCCCCGCTGGAACTCAGCAGCCCGGCCGCGATCACTGGCCTCGAGCGTTCTCAAACATCTGGGCCGGTGGCGGTATTGAAACCGGTCGATTCATCGGTGCCACCGACAAGCGAGGCGAAGATTCCATCGAACGCATTTGCAGTGCGGAAGATTTCCTCGCCACAATCTACCAGCATCTTGGCATCGACGGGCGCCATACGTTTATCGAAGATTTCAACGGACGCCCCACGCCGATCATCGACAAAGGCAAGCCAATCCCGGAACTGATGCGGAAGGCTTAGATCACACTGATTGATTCACAAAAAAGAGCCGTGTCTTCAGGGACACGGCTCGTTTTGTTTCACGACTTATCGGCCAGGCGGCAGATCGTCGTCGTCGACAAAATTTGGAGCTGGTTCGTCCAGGTCTTCTTCGAACTCGTCATCGGAAAACTGGTCGTCTTCATCGAGTTCGTCGTCGAGATAGTCACTGCCCCGGCGAACTGAGAAGCCTTCGTCGTCGAACGACAGGATGTCGCCTGCGTCCGGCGCATCGTCGTCCAGCAGCTCCGGTTCGCCGTCAGCCATCTGAGCGTCGGTGAGTTCACTCAGCTCCGCTGGCTCATTCGCATCCTCATCGCCACTCAGAAGATCCGGATCCGTTTCGCCGCGGCCTCGCAGGACAAGGCGAATGGGAACTTCCTGAAACGGCGTTGCTTCACGCAGATAGCCCAGCAGATAACGCTTCCACGCTTCATCCAGCAGCGATGCATCGTTGCACTTCAGAACAATCGTCGGAGGAGATCCGGCAATCTGAGATGCGAAGTAGATCTTCGGTCGACGATTTTTTCGCATGGGAGGCTGATTGCGTTCAATCGCCAGCCGGACCGCCTTGTTCAGCCTTGCTGTGCTCATTCGCAGGTTGGCCTGCTTATGAACCGACTGAGCCAGGTTGATCAGCTTTCGAATGTTACGACCATCCTTCGCCGTAATGATGGCGATGGGAACATGTCGCATGGACTCGAAGCTGGTCATCAGATACTTGACCCACTTTTCCGTCGTCATCTTCTCTTCGAGGGCGCGGTCCCACTTGTTGATGACAAAGATACAGGGCTTATAGTGCTCGCCGATTTCCTCCACGAGCTGCTTGTCGACGCGGGAAATTGTCTGAGTCGCATCGAAGAACATCAGCACGAGGTCCGCCCGGCGAATACTGCGCTGAGCACGCACGAGTCCGTAGAATTCGATGTCGTTTTCCAGACTCTTTCGCTTCCGAACACCCGGCGTATCAATGGCAACGAAAGCCCGGCCGTCCATCTCGAAGCGAATGTCGATACTGTCACGGGTGGTTCCGGGGATTTCGCTGACGATGACTCGCTCACACTGAGCCAGCTGATTGATGAATGTGCTTTTCCCGACATTGCGGCGTCCGACGACAGCGATACGCATGTCCGCGGGGGCCAGCATGCGGTCGCCCTGCTGCTGTTCGTGCTCTTCAGGATCCGGCAGCATCTCAACGACGGCATCGATCAGATCATCCCGTCCACGATTGGCTTTGACACTGGTGGTCACGTAAGGAAGGTCCGCCAGCTGCAGGAACTGAACGGCTTCGTCATCAAGGCGAGGTGAATCGCACTTGTTGACAACCAGCAATGTTGGTTTTCCGGATCTTCGCAACCGCCGAGAGACTTCTTCATCAAGCGGCGTGATGCCTGCCTTGGCATCGACCACAAACAGCAGAACGTCCGCCTCATCTATCCCCATTGAGATATGGCGTTCGATGTCTTCGGACAGATCATCGCTGTCCACGATGCCGATACCGCCGGTATCGACAATCTCAAAATATCGATCATGCTCATGCATGATCCAGGTCACGCGGTCGCGAGTCACACCGGCCGTCGGATCAACGACAGAGATCAGTCGATCGGCCAGCCAGTTCAGCAACGAACTCTTTCCGACATTCGGGCGACCGGCAATCGCCACCTTCGGAATCCCCATTTTGGCTGTCCTTCAACACGAGCTGTTACGCGAAAAACCGATGCGCAGCTCAGGACACCTGCTCCACAGGAGCCATCGCTCTGACACACACGTGCATCGATCCGGCCTCCGGCCATGCGCCAAAGCCCATCAAGCCGGAAATTGTACCCAGCGACGGTGAGTATCTGCACTTCGCGAAGACAGCTTCCGGCCGACTTTTCCAGAAGTCAGACGTGCCGAAAGCATCAAACATCAGGCTTTTTCCACAATCCGACGATCAGGCCGCCTTCATCGGCCGGGCATTGGCAGCCCACTGAATCCACTCAGTCACTTCCGCAAGGTCCGGCTTTCGCCCCTTGCGAAGGATACGTTCGCCCTCGCTTGTTCGAACAAACGGCTCCACCTGCGCCAGCAATTCGGCTGGCTTGCGGCTTGCGAGAGCTTCCGGGGTGATGATCCCGACGGCCACAAGAATCTGAGCATCATGGCCTCGCAGCTCCGGAATCTGGCAGATCAGTCGAGCCTGATTCTGCCACTGCTGAATCACAGCGGGAGTGATCCTTCGATGATTCAATTTGTCGGCGATTCTCTCCGGCGGCATGCTCAAGAGTTCTTCAACCGTTCGCACGCCGATCGAATGAAGCATCTGCGCGGTTCGAGGGCCGATCGAGGGCGCTCGCTCCACATCACTTGTTCGGCTGAGGAAAAACCGCATTCCGCCAACGCGTTCCACGGGCACAGTCTCTTCATCGACCGGCTGGCTGGCGGCTTTCAGCTGACTGGCCAGACGCTTTCTGCGTGCAAGCCGCCGAGCGCGACGTTCTTCCACGTTCAGATCCTCTGGTGCGCGACGGCGGCGACGTTTGGTGGTGACGGCCTCGCCGTGAGGTGCTCGCTCTCTTCTCTCGCTGGCAGAGGTGATGTTGGCCGATGAAGAACCGGGGACAGCAGAGGCTGGGACCTGAGCGACCTTCGGTGAACGGACACCGAATCGACTGCGACTGTGTCGAGCATCATCCAGCGTTCGGGTGAACTGTCCGAAGCGAGCCCAGTTCATAGCCTGCTGTCGATCAATCAGACGCCCGCCGCGCCGGTAACGAACGCCCGCGTCGGCGCGCTGAAACTCCGTGACACGTTCATACACAGTTTCCGGACGCAATCGCGACAGTTCATCCACAGTATGAATGCCTGACGCGAACAGCAGCGCCGCATCGCCACGACGCAACATGGGAACTCGAACCGCAAGTTCCGCCTGCCCTCGCAAAGCCTGCAGTCGCTCCACGGAAACGAGGAAGCCTTTCAGCCGAGTCGCCTCTTCCAGCTGTGGAATCGTTCGCTGAAGCAGATCATCAACCGTCAGGATTCCGGAGGCCCGGAGTGCTTCCAGCTCACCAAGAGTGATGCCAGCAAGGTCTTCAACGCCATGGTCCACTTCGAGATAAAAGAGCCAGTTTGTGCTGGAAACAGGCTGTTCGACAGCGACGGGTTGGGGAAACACCTGTTGGGGCGGTGCTTCGATCGGCATCGGGGCCGGTTCCGGCTGCGGCTCAACCCATGCATGAAGCTGCACGGGAACCGGCGGTGGCACGACCACCACCTCGCGGCGCACCTGGAACTGACGCACATCGGCATTCATTCGAGTGAACACATCAGCCACTTCAGGCGATGGCGTCAGGAAGAGAATTTGCTGGCCGGCATCGGCAACTTCCATCAACAGGCGTGCGGCATTTTGAGACCGATTGTCAGAACCCGTCACGTACACATCATCCACAATCATGGGGACTCGATGATTCAGCTGAGCACGCACGTGCAGCAGCGCCAGTCGCATCGCAAGCCCGGCCATTTCGCGACTGGAGCGGGACAGGTGCTGAACGCCCACCGGGTCTCGATGCAGGGACGTATGCACATACAGACGGTCGGGGAGAGATCCGCTCAACTGGAAGCACTCACCGTCCGTCAGCCGACGAATGAACTGTGACGCAAGATCAAAGACCGGCGAAAGCGTCCTCGTTCGAAGACGTGCAATCAGATCCTTCAGAGTCGATTCCGTCCGATCCAGCTGCCGCCGTTCTTCTTCCAGCAAAGTCACTTCGGCATCGATCTCGGCATATCGGGATCGCAGTTCGTCGAGTTGTTCCAGAGTGGCCGTGCTGGCCAGTTCGCTCCGAAGTTTCTCCAGAAGGTGCTGCCTGGCGCTTCGCTGAGTTTCCAGGAGCTGACGTTCTCCGAGAACGCTGACTCGTTCTGCTTTCAACCTCACGATCTGTGATTCAAGCTCGGTCGAACCGTAACCATTCGTCAACAGCGCCGCTGGCAAATCACGGTGGCCAGGGAACGAGCATGTCACGGCCGCCGCCGGCAGGGATGTTTCCAGCAGAACATTTTCAGAGCGTCCCTGTTCGACTCGCAGAGACTGAATCTGGCTTTCCAGCAGCTGAATCATCTGCGCCGCGTCCGCGAGGCTTCGCTCAGCCGTCATTGAAAGCATCGTCTCAGTGTGTTGATCGCACTGGTGTTCATGCCACGAAAGATACTGACACAATGCCGCCACTTCGCCTCGCAGTAACCGCACCGCATCGGTATCGACCACCGTCCCGACTCGCGCGAGAGTCTCTGCGGATGTTTCGGCCAGTCGCTGAGTACGCTCTTCAATGCGAGACACAAGTGCCCGAAGCGAAAGAAGACTGTCCTGAGCATTCAGAACAGGAGGCTGCTGCGTCCGTCGCCCGCTTTGCTCTCGCTCAATCATGGCCCGAATTTCGCGCCAACGATCCAGCCTCGCACTGAGTGATCGGATCTGCTCTTCAATGTGTGGCCGATTCAGACTGACGGAGTTCTTCTGACGAAGGGCCGCAAGTCGCTGCTCCAGTTCGAGAATCTCCATGTCGATCGTGCGGACTCGCTGTTCCAAGCGGAGGAGACCGTCGTTGAGTTCCGCCAGCTCACGCTGAAGTGCCTCGATCTTTGCATTCAGATCACCGTTCGGCTTGCGCAGAGCCGCCATTTCACGCAGCAACTCTCCCTGACGACGGCGCAGTTCGGAAATCCGATGCACAACGCCGCCGTTCACGCCGTTGCCGTCTCGATCGCGAACCGCCTGCGCCAGAGCCTGTTCTGCCTGACGCAGTTCCGTGTCAGCAGGTCGAAGCTGATCGCACTCCAGGCACAAACGTGTCAACAGATCGAAGCGTTCCGCCTCACTTCGTTCCACCGAAAAGACTTCACGAAACACATCTTCGGTCACCCAGCCTGGCAGAGCGGAATCGTCCGTCATCACCGGCGTGCGGCCATACTCATCCGTCATCACGCTGGATTCGCGATTGGCATCCAGCCAGCTTCGACGAAGCACACGTGTCCCTGAGGCAGCCTGAAGCCGGATCGATCCTGAGTCGGCCACGGAGTGTTCCACGGCATTAACGTTCGACCATCGCGCGAAGCCAAAGAAGAGCCCTCGCAGAAACCGCACGAATGTCGACTTTCCGCAACCCTCAGCCCCGTGCAGGACTGTCAGACCGGAAGACAGGTTCTGGACATCCAGCTTTTTCAAGGGGCCATACTGTTCGACATGAATCTGTGAAAAGTACATGATCGTCGTCCTGATAAATTCGTTCTGACCGACGCGTGGATGCGCCGAACGCGGATGGTATGTCTAAGCGGCCCAGTTCATTCGTCATTGTGTTACGGAAGGCGAGTACAGAACAATCAGCCGGCGAATCGGCGAAGGACTCGCACGGCCACCGAAGTCTCTGCACCAGAATTCAGCGGCATCGAAACGATTGCCGGCCAATCGGTGGCATTCACCCCCGGTCGTCCGGATCGTTCTCGCACCAGCGCGGCAAATTCAGAGATCAGCGTTGACTGCAGCCCGCCGACTTCCACCGTGCTGTCGTCAGTGAACCGAATGCGACATGGCCAGGCCCCCGAATGACCCGCATGCAATGAACCTCGCAGTTCACGCAACAGTTCCATTTCGGAAAACGCATGAGCATCCGCCATGGTCAGTGAAAAATGCCCGTCCACCATCCAGTCGACAACAACCGTGCATCGCTGAACACCAAGGGTTCGGCTGCGTTCACGAAGAGTTTCCATGAGCTGAGGAATCGTGGAGCCTGATCGGCACGCGATCGATTCCTGAGCAAAGCGAATAACATCTCCCGGACAGAAGCGAGCCGTCATGCTTCGTCGCGAAGAATCAGCTTCCACCAGCAGGCCTCCGTAGACGCCCTGTTCGGAAGGCTGAATGGCCTGCGGACACCCTGCACTGAGTCGAAGGTATCCATCATGAGCCGTGACCGCGCCTTCGTTCGATGCGAATACCGAAGACACCTGGCTGGCCGGTACCGCAGAGTAGGCCAGCGATGACGCCGGGCGAGCATACGCCCCCACTTCGATCCGAAGAGCATCCTGGCGGCCCATCGCGGAACGATGACCAACCTTGAACTCTACGCCTCCCAGACTTGCCGGCACGACGTCCAGACACTGATCGCCGCTGATCACGATCGCATCCAGCCGCTGCAACTGAGCTTCTTCCGCATCCGAGTGACGAACAACGACCAGCCGAACCCCGTGCTCCTTCAGCGCCGCCACCTGAGTCTTCAGCCAGGACACTGCAAGCTCCAGGTCCTGATCCTGCTCGCAGAGTCGACCGGCAATCAGCACAAACTGGCAACGAGCGGCGATTGCGGCTTCAAACAGGTTCTTGACCGACTGACGAACGGCCGCGGTAGAAATGCGACGCAGCCACTCCGGACTATCTGAAAGCCCCGCCAGCGCTGAGCCAAGACGAAGCGAATCCATATGCAGAAAACGAATCGATGACATCCAAGCCTCCCTGCCTGGCAACGACGACCAATCGCCCAAACCCCGCGCGTTGATCCAGCCGCTGTTACGTGAAAACACAGGGAATGTAGGAAAGCGGCGGGTTTGCCACCAGACCAAATCGGCAAAAACTGCCGTTCTGAAAATCAGGGGATTTCGTCATAGTTCCGAGCCTTATGCCCCTGAAAAACCGCACATTTCGACATTGGATCCTGGCCCGGAAGCCCAAGTCCATGCTTCCCACGAGTTCTGCATTGGCGTCTTCGCGACGACGCTCTTTCAGGTGGCTGGCATGGATTGCAGGCTGCTTTGTCGCTGCTGGTTATCTGGCGAAGGACAGTGATTTGCGGGCACAGGAGAGCGTTCCGAGCAGCACGGCTCGGGACATCACAGCCCGGGGCAGCGGCGAGATTCCGCCAGTCGACCAGCGAGGCATCCAGGCGGATGCTCAGGCCGGCGAGAATCCTGCGATCGAAGTCTCCAAGGAGCAGCCAGTTCCTGCGGAGGTCCAGAATTTCATTCGCGAACTTGCGCTCGTTCTGCTTCCCCCGAAGTTTGATGATGAAGACGGCTGGGGCGACGAGAAGAAGATCCAGTCCGGGCTCGATATCGACTTCGATGATGGCAAGATCAAGACTCACCGCCGCTGGAAGAGTGTCAATCACGGCTCATGGATCCGAGCATCCGGCTCACTGGTGGAACCGGAAAAGACCATGACGCTGAGGATCTTTCGACGAGCCGGCGTTGATGCGAACGAGCAGATCTATCGCATTCAGCTGCTGGCTCGTGCGAATGTCTCCGGGACGCAGCAGCAATGGAACCATGGCGTGATGTTCTGGAGTGTCACCGCCGACGCGGAAGCTGACATTCAGATCGATGTGAATCTGAAGGTTCGAACGGGAGTCATCGCGAAGGAAGGCGGAGGCTCCTCACTTCAAATCCAGCCCGAGGTCACTCATGCAGTCATGCGTTTAAACGGCTTCAGCCTCAAACGCATCAGCCATGTGCGAGGCAGCATGGCCAGAGAATTCGGCGAAGCGTTTGAAGGCCTTGTGAAACTGGCCGTTGAACGCCAGAACAAGAAACTGCCGGCGCAGATCAATAAGGCGCTGGCGAAGCAAAAGGACAAGCTGCAGGTGCCGGTGGATCCTGGAGCGTTGTTTGATTTTTTCAAGGGGGATGAGGCACCGAAGAGCGATAAGACGGACGGAAGTCAGGGGAAGTAGAGGAGTCATGGAAGTCAGAGGCGGGTGACTTCGCGGTTTCCGATCAGGCCACGTTCCAGCATGGACCGGATGACCTCACGAGCCAGCGGGCCTGCGGCTTTGCTTCCGGATCCCCCGTGTTCCAGAGTGACCACGATGACATACTCCGGCGCATCCGCCGGGAAAAAGCCGGCGAACCATGCGTGATCGGGTTTGCCTGGTCCTGCTTCGGCCGTCCCCGTTTTTCCTGCGATGCGCACTCCGGGGACTCGCACCGTTTTGAAGCCTGTACCGATGGGTTCTTCCACAGTCGCCACAAGCCCCTCTCGGATCGCCTTCAGATGCTCGCCGCTGATGCCGTCCAGCCGTATCCGGTTTTCTTCAGCAATCGCATCCACCTCAGTGCCATCCTGAATGTTACGCGACTGCTCATCGTCATTGACGAACCGAGGTGTCACGAGCCAGCCATCGTTGGCAACGAACGCCATCAGTCTCGCCATTTGCAGCGGTGTGGTTGTCAGTCGAGATTGCCCGATCGACAGCCCCGTAGCTTCACGTTCGAAACGTCGCTGAGCCGCTGCCATCCGTCTTGCAGCGCCGTCTTCGGGAGACGCATCCGACAAAGCCGGTGGTCGACGAGGCAGTGATCCGGATTGCTCAAAGGGTATGTCCACACCGGTTGGCTTTCCAAACTGAAACTCTTCGCTGCAGTCCATCAGCGGGGTGATTCCCATCCGCCGCGCCGCGTCGAAGAAGTAGACGTTGCAGGATTCTGCCAGAGCCGACTTCAGATTGACTCGCCCATGGCCTCGCCCATACAGCCGATAGATCAGACAACGGTTTTCATCTGGTGACGCCAGGTATCCCTGACAATCAAAAGGCATCTCCGGCGAGATCGTGCCGTCTCGCAGCGCGGCAAGGGACGTCAGAACTTTGAACGTGGACCCGGGCGGCAGAGCCATCGCCGAAAAGCGCGACACGAACGGTCTGCGAGTATCGCTGTTGACGGCGGCCCATTCCTTCTCTGAACCTCGCACGAAGAGCGACAGATCAAATCCTGGCGCACTGGCAGCGGCCAGAATCTGACCGTGATGAGCATCCATGACGACGATCGAACCGCCCACGGGAATATGCTCGGGCTCCGGCAGCGATGCGGCATCCGTTTCCGCATCCGCCCCGCTGTTGTTCTCGTCGGCATTCTCAAGAGGCAGCAGAATGCGTTCGGCATCGCCTGTCGATTCAGCCAGCAGCTGTTCTGCAAGTCTTTGCAGGTCCATGTCGATCGACAGGACAACATCCGAACCGCTGACCGGTCGACGAACCACGTCCGAAGACACAATGCGCTGGCGCCGATCGCGAACGATTCGCCTCAGCCCCGGCTTACCGCTCAGCACGCTGTTGTAACTCATCTCAATGCCGAATCGTCCTGCACGACGATCACCTGCGCTGTCGGCGGCTGCCGTTTTTGTCGTTACTTCTGGTTTCGACTCTGCGGAGGATTCCGCCGGCCGAATGGTTCTCGCGCCGGTGACGTGTTCCAGGGTCTCCGAGAGCGGATAGACTCGTTGAGTCTTCAACTGGACTCGTACACCGGGAAACTGCTCCGGATGTTCCGCGATGACCGCGGCGTGATCGGGCGAGACTTCGGTCAGCAACGCGTGGAATGTTTCTTCTTCGCGGACAAACAACCGTTCCGCATCTTCGCGCTGGGGTGATGTCGTCAGTGCCTTTCGGAACGAATCTGCGAACGACTCCACAAACGATGGCAGACTGAAATCGGAGTCGGAGGATGAGGACGCACTGGACTCAGCACCTTCCCCGTTCGCGTCGCTCGTTGCTTCATCGAATTGACTCTGCGCATTGAGGCCTCGAGTCTCCGCAGCTCGGCGGTTGACTGACTCAATGATCCGCTGAACCTTCTGTTCAATGCGGCTTCGGCGAGCATCCAGTTCGGTGCGGGGTGTCTGCGTCAGTTCGCAGAGGGACTGCAGCATGCGTTCTTTTTCGTCAAGAATCAACTCTTCCGTTCGTCGCACGAGCTCCGCATCTTTGCGTTCATCACGACTGAGTCGCTCACGAACCTGACGCTTCAGCCAGAGTTCATTCTGAGCCGTTTCGAGCCAGCGATAGTGAACCTGAAGTTCGTACAGTTCGCTGTCTTCGGCGACCACCGTAGCCCCGGCTAGAATGCGCCCATCCCGCGCCGGCAGGATTTCTTCTTCGAGCGTTGTTTCAGTCAGTGCCGAAAGGTATTCCTGTGGCAGTCGTGTTTGAATCCATGCGACTCTCGCCAGTACAACCGCAGCCATCACGACGAACAATATTCCCGGCAGCCAGATTCTCCATCGGTGACTGCGAGGCGAATCGCTGCCACTGTCGGGCTGTGCGAAGAAATCGGGATGCTGCAGTGAGTTCAGCACAGGTCACTCCGTCCGAGTCAGACCAAACTCATCACACAGTCGATACACGAGCACCATCACGGCACTGAGTGGAACAGCAATCATCAGCATCGGGATGACGGCCTTCAGCAAGCTTCGACCAGTGTCTTCAAACTGCAGCAGGGCATTCAGCGGGACATTTCCAGCGGTCTGCAGAACGATCGCCAGTGTGACAAACAACGGCAGTCGAAGTGCGGTGGGAATCCAGCCTGCCTTGCGACGGCGGACTGTGCCGGAATCATTTGACGACGACGAAGCCAGGGCCGTCAGTATCGGCAACAGGAATGCGTTCACCGGGTAAAGTGTTGGCCGTGCGATCCAGTCCAAAAGCAATACGGTGCCGGCCACCAGGAGGCTGGACGCAGACGCATGCCATGCGAGCGTGCCGCAAACGACCGGCAGAAGAAGAACTCCGTGAGGCAGCGTGGTGGGGAACGCAAGTTCCAGCACGATCGCGAACCATGCGAGCAGAAAACAGATCATCGCCCGTTTCATGGATCGGCCCTCAGTTCCCAGCAAAGAACTCGAACGTCACTGGCTTCGTCGAAGTTCACCACCGGCCGAACTCGAACATCCCATTGCCCACCGGCAAGGAAGTCTGCCTTGACCACTTCGCCGTACGTCAGCACTGGACCATCGATCCCGTTGACATCCATGGACACGACGTGGTCACCAACGGCCACGGCTTCGGTATGAGCGATCCCGCTGAGAGTACATTCACCATTGCCGAGACCTTCGAGCATTCCGACAGCACCAAAATGTCCTTCGCCATTGGCGACGCGAAGAATCCTGGCACGTGCTCGAAAGCCAGTGGCCGAAATCGGCTGAACGAGACTGACCCATTGTGCGGTTTTGTCGATCCGTCCGATGACCGCGAGTCCGTCCACGACTCGGTCACCAGCACGAACAGCTTCTCTGGCTCCAACGTCGAGCAGAATGCCGTCACCTTGAACGACCAGTTCCGAACGCCGAATGCCTTTGCTTTGCCCGGCGTCAATCATCAATTCTCTCAGTGAATCCGGCAGCCCCGCACGACTCAGGATTTTTGCATCGACGCTGTGAAGCTCTGCCAGAGATTCCCGGGAACGATCGGCCAACGGAGACTCATGCGACTGCCGCCGCTTGAGGTCTCGTCGAAGCCTCGCATTCTCGATCAGCAGATTCCGGAGCAACGCCTGCTTTGAGGAGGCTGACGATGACGACGCCTCATCTCTGAGCCCGCTGGCTGCATTCTCCGAGGCCCTGTCGTTCTTTTCGCCGGGATTGGATGTTTCCCCTGAAGCCACCGCCAGCACAATCAGGCGGCCTGGACTGAGAATATCGTGCAGCACCGGCCGAGCACTCGTGAGCAGGCCGGTGCGATCCGCAAACAAGGCCACACAAGCCATGATCGACATAAGGCAGGCCGTGAACCAGATTCGAAGCGTCCGAGTTTCTCTTCGCATCGCAGAGTCTCCTTAGGCCGCTCGCAGGCCGTCGTCGAGACTGTTCTTCCAGCGATCCAGATGATCCAGGCAGATCATCGCGCCACGAGTGACCGCGGTTCGCGGCGAATCCGCAAGTCGCACGGGAATACCAAGCTGCTGCGACAGGAAGCGATCAATTCCCCGAAGCAGCGCACCACCTCCCGTCAGGACAATTCCGGTGTCGGCAAGGTCAGCGATCAGTTCCGGCTGACAGCGTTCGATCGTGCGACGGATGGCATCGACGATTTCGTTCAGCGGTTCTGAAAGGGCTTCACGAATCTCTTCGCTGGTCACAAGTGCCTTGCGAGGAATCCCGCTGGCCGTGTCGAGCCCGCTGGCTTCCTGAGTCAGTTCGTGATCGAGCGGTGCTGCACTGCCGATGCCGAGCTTCAGTTGTTCGGCGGTCTGTTCACCAATGCGTAGTGAATATCGTCGGCGGAGATAGCGAACAATCGCTTCGTCCATCGCATCCCCGGCCACTCGAATCGACTGCGATGCAACGATGTCCGCCAGGCTCATCACGGCGACTTCGGTTGTCCCGCCACCGATGTCGCACATCATGTTGGCCATCGGTTCGGACACTGGCAGCCCCGCGCCGATGCCCGCGGCTCGTGAATCATCGATCAGCCAGATTCGGCCCGCACCCGCTCGTTCCGCACTGTTGAAGACGGCACGTCGTTCGACTGCTGAGATACTGCCGGGGACCGCTATGAGAACCCGTGGCCGAAGCCCTTTTCGGCTTCCGCAGGCCTTGCGAAGAAAATAACGAAGCATCGTTTCGCAGAGTTCGAAGTCGTGAATGACTCCATGCCGCAATGGACGCACAGCCTGAATGCCTTCGGGAGTTCGGCCGAGCATTTGCCAGGCCAGCTTGCCAACCGCTGTACCTCGCCCGGCAACTCGCTGTGCACCGCGAGCCACAGCAACGACGGATGGTTCGTCCAGACGAATGCCTTCACCTGGCAATCCGATCTGGGTTGTTGATGTCCCCAGATCAATCGCCAGATCAGCGCAGATTCGTTTTCGAAGCCACGACAGCATCCGTGCTCTCACCCGAACAAAGTCCACGCGCACTCCCTGCGCGAAAGAAAGGATCTCCGGTGAAATCTACCGGAACATCGGCATTTTCTGCAATAGGCTCGAAAATCAGCCAAAAATCGCCGGTTTTCGGTTAGCGACGCAGCGGATTTGCAGCCTCGAGAACGGAGCTTCGGCTCAGAGGCCCCGGGCAGAATTCGAAGAGCCGGGCTTTTCTGAATATCGTCGCAGGGCGATTTGACGTTCCTGCTCCGTTCGGTGAAACAGTAGCCGAAGCAGTCGCTCGGCCGTCTCGGTCAGCGTTTGTCCGCGGCGATTCATCACCAGTCTTGCAGTCTCAATCGAAGCATCGAGCGTCGAATGCGGTCCAGGTTCGCCGTACATCACCGTCGAAAAACTCGGGACATGTCTCGGCAGCAGGCGACCGCCGGTCAGCACCATCGCCATCACACCGATCGATGAACCGGTGTTGAACATGCTGTCCATTGCCGCCTTACTGTGATCACCAAAGAACGATCCGACTTTTTGAAGTCCGGTCTCGACCATTGCCCCCTGAAGCGGAACTTTCACGGACGAGTAATCATTCTTGAGGTCCGAAGTGCAGGACATCGCACCGAGATTGACCCAGGGGCATACGTAGCTGTGTCCAAGAAAACCTTCGTGGTACTTGTTCACAAAGCCGTGAAGGATCGACTCTTCAATCTCGCCGCCGACGCGACAGTGTTCTCCGATCGTTGTGCCTCCTCGAATCAGCGCGCGGAACACCTGAGTGGCACGTCCGATGTGGCATGGACCTTCAATGCGAGTGAACGACTGAATCTTCGCGTCACGGTCAATTGAAACCGGGCCAGTGCGAGTATCAATCACGACATACGGATCAATCAGGGCCTGAGCACTCACGTAGACATCCGCAGGATCGCCAAGCACCTGAACGTGTTCGAATACCGGTACCTGGCTGATCCCTTCATCTTCAAAGTCACGCACGAGTTGTCGAGCATTGCTGGAGACGAGGTCCCATGGATACTCGAGCCATTGCCCTGTTGCCGGAAGAATCGGACGCGTTGCTGCAAGCTGCCATGCGGCCAGTGCGGGATCGGATGAGACCAGTGATCCTGCGTCTTCCGCAGACAGCAGCACCCACGCAGGGTTGCCGTCAAGAAATCCGGCCTGATGAGTCACAAAGTCCAGCGGAGTCAATCGACGATCCGGCAACCAGCGACCGTTGACAATCAGCAATGGTCCCTGAGCAATCCACGACGAATTGTTCACTTTGAGCTGAGGCTGATCTTCGGCATAAGCCTCCGCGAGCCACGGCCGCACCCAAGCGCCGAACTCCGCCTCCGGAAACCATCTCTGCAATCGTCTGCGCAGGGATTCTCGACCGCACACCAGTTCAAAGACCGGGCGCGTCAGAGTAAGAGGAGAGAACTTCTCCGCACCCTGATCCTCAAACAACAGAACTCGCATGACGATTTCAACCTTCCCGCGTGGAACAGACGTAATGTGCCTCGCAACGGGAAATGACTGAATGTCATGTGAACCAGAAACTGCCTTCACCGAGACCACGATGTGGTTCGCTCAGATGCAAAGCTGCAATTCGCGGAGCCACCTTTCACTGAACTGGCAGAATTTGCCGATTCATCCCGTAGGCGAGTCATTCCATGACTCAACCTGCTTCCCTGCATCCGCAAATGACAAGCTCACATACCACGTTCTCCCCCGCGATGATGGGCGTGCGGATCTGGTCACGCCGAAGAACAGCACTCGCCGCAAGCGGCTTGAAGAGCTCCATGTCATGGAATGACATGGCTACGGGTTAATTCAAACGATCAAGACTGCGTTTCAAGGGGCCCAGGCGTTTCTCGAAGTCCGCCTTGTCGCGAAACTCTTCTTCGGAAAACTTGAGGAATTCATCCAGAGCGACAGCGCAACGAACAGAGTCGTCGTCGTCGCTGTCGGCTTTTCGCAGCTCCGTGAGGTAACCACCAAACTCAGAGGCAATGATCTTGCGATATCGTTCCAGTCCGGCATCGCTTGCTTTTGGGTCAAGAGCGGCCAGTTCCGTATAGACTTCCTTCATGCGACTCACGTACTGCGAACGTACGGCACTGCTCACAGGGAAACCGGGAATCTGAAAGGTCATGAAGGCCCACACAGCGATCCCGATGACGGCGATTGCGGCAACGACTTTCGTCAGCTTTTGTCGAAAGTCATCGTCGCTGAATCGAGACTTTGATGAACTCTTTGCAGACTGTCGCCCCGAAGCTGGAGGAACGGGCGAAATCGAGGCCATTGCCTTTGGTGCAGCATTCGCAGGCTGTGACTCGGGTGAGGCCACCGACTCCGACACTGCGGGCGAAGAATCACGGCCGGATGAAGACCGGAACTCCGATGCAGCGTGAGTCTCCGCCGACCTCGGCACGGCCGGTTTTGAAGACGGATCGGAGTCTGCCATCAGAACATCGTTCAGCAACTCATCAATCAGAGCATCTTCCTTCTTTTGTCCCTTCTGCCGCGAGGGCCGAGCAGGCTTTGTTCCTGACCGTGATTCGCCGCTGCCTGGAGTCTTTTGAACTCCGGAAGGACGACTTTGGCCTTCTGCCCCCGGCAACTCTTCCGTTCCAGCCTTCCCCGCGTCAGCCATGGAACGCGCCGAAGCATCATGTGGAGTTCGAGGCGGATGCAGAAACGGAATGAGCTCATGGAAGCTCTTTGCCGGCCTCCATGGTCCATCATCTCCACACCGTACAAGGTCGGTTGGTGACAATTCTCCATCGAACATCGGGATCAGGTCATGGAGTTCCATCGGTCCCAGAGTTTGCCCAAGGACCTGGCAGAAGTAGCGATCCGCCTGAGTCGACTCTTCTGGTGATAGCGGCTCAGTAGACACACCTGCCGTTCGGCTTCCCGTTGAAGCATCAACGCCGGACTCGCCAAACTCGAAGTTCAGATCAGACAGTTCTGTTGCAAATGCCGACTCCCCCTGCAGCGACAGAAACTCCGCCACCGTGATCCATTCGTTACCGTCCGCGGCACGAAGACGATCGTTGTCGGAGAGTGAGCCAAGTTCGATGAGATCCCTGATCTCCTGCTCGGATGTGGGCCCAAACTGCTCGTTCAGCAACTCATAAAACCATAAGGACATCGAAAACTCTCCGAGGCGGCAGCGAGACACTTGGGGTATTTTGCCAGGGAGCGGCGAGAGTTTCCACAGTTCTCTGTCACCACGGCGAGGTTCCTGTAAGGAAGCGTCAGTTTTGCTCTGACAGTCGCCCCACAGGTCTGACTCCACTTCCTTTTCGGGCCCCGTCACCAAGATCTGCTCGAATCTTTTCGGCCAATTCTGACAGCTCCGCAACGACTGCCGGATTCTCATCGGCGACGTTCTGCGATTCAGCGGGGTCGGTTTCGAGATTGAACAGGCTTTGTTCCATCTGAGCATTATCATACTTGGCCGGCATCCCGTCTGTTCCGCCCGGCCGGCCGTTCAAAGTTCGGTAGTCGTGCGAAAAATGCAGCTTCCATTTTCCGCTGCGAACAGCATGCAGCTGATTTCCCCAGTAGAACGCCAGAACGTCATGCGGTGACTTCCGGGATTCATCGCCCGTCATCAAAGGAAGGATGCTCTTGCCGTCAATTGGATGGCTCGGCAGCGCTGCTCCAATCATCTCTGCCACCGTTGGCAGAACGTCGATCGTCATGCATGGTTCCGAACAGACGGAGCCGCGAGGAATACGAGCTGGCCACTTCATGATGCAGGGAACTCGACATCCGCCATCGAACATTGTGCCCTTTCCTTCTCGCAGCGGTTGAGCAGAGCCGGCGTGGTTACCGTAGCTGAGCCAGGGGCCGTTGTCAGAAGTGAAGATTATGAGCGTGTTCTCTTCGAGGCCGCTGTCGCGCAGAGTCTTCACGATCTGACCAACGGACCAGTCCACTTCCATCAGCACATCCGCAAACAGTCCCTTTCCACTTTTGCCTTCGAACTCCGGAGAGACGAAAAGCGGCACGTGCACCATGCTGTGTGGAACATAAAGGAAGAACGGCTTCTCACGGTGTCGTTCAATGAAGCTGACAGCATGCTCGGTGTACTGTCGAGTCAGGAGCTTCTGATCGTTCGCCGTCACTTCTGCATTGATGACAGTGTTGCCTTCGATCAACGGAAGGTGCGGCCATGTTTTGAGACGTTGCTCCATCGGCAGATGAAGAATCTCCGGATGAAACGGCCACATGTCATTGCTGTAGGGCAGCCCGAAGTATTCATCAAATCCGTTCTGCAGAGGGAGGAACGGCTGATGATGCCCCAGATGCCATTTTCCAAAGCAGGCTGTGGCGTAGCCTTTCTGCTGACAGAGTTCGCCAAGTGTCAATTCATCCTGATGAATGCCAATGGGTGACTTCGGCCCCAGAGCCCCCTGGATTCCGACACGAACGTTGTAGCATCCCGTCAGAAGGCTGGTTCGCGATGCAGAACACACCGCCTGCGAAACGTAGAAGTTTGTGAACTTCCGACCGTCATGAGCCAGCTGGTTCAGATTCGGCGTCAGGGACGCATCACCACCGAACGGACCAATATCCGCATAGCCCATGTCGTCCATATAGATCACGACGATATTGGGTGTTGAGTCGGGACTCTGTCCGCTGACCGACGGAACGACACCAAACGTCACGGTCAGGATGACACAGCAGATTGAGGCAAGATGTTCCTTCGGGCGATTCATGAATAGCGAGCTCCGGAGAAATACGTCGATGGCAACGACTGCTCTCAGCAACGACGGGTGACAGGCAGCAGACAAACTGCAGTCTGAGGTCTTCTGTCCGAAACCTCCAGTCCCAGCACTGCCTGCGGGCGCTCGTCAGTCAGCAAACAGTTCGTTTCCACCCTCAATTTCGCAAAAAACGCGCGGGAGAGCGATTTGGCCGTGACGCAGTCGCTTGAACCCCAACACCCGTACGGGTCGATTTTTCCAACAACCTTACTCAGCGATGCATTGTGTTCAGCAATGCACTGACCGCTGCATCTAATGACTCAAGACGTTGGTTGATCGTTCTCAATCCGCAGACCCGCAGCAAAGAGGCTCGCAACTCCGTTATCCGAAGTTGCTGGCACGCCCCACTCCCCACCGCACTTTACACTCATCTCGCCTGTAATCGGCAACGCGCGTAGTTCGTGCACATCGGCTTTGATGTGCTGCCCCAATTCGTGCCTGCCCACTGCAATCGTCGCATCGTGGGCATGGTCCGAGACCAGTGCTCAGGCCCTGATCATTGCGAAGGAACGCGACAACGTGAAAGAAGAACGCGATAAGGTCAAAGAACAGCGTGACGAGGCCGAACGCCAGAAGAAGATCGCGAATGATCAGCGCGATGAGGCAGATCGCCAGCGGATTCGGGCCAACGAGCAGACAAAGCTGGCGGAAGAAAATCGAAAAGCCGCTGAAGCACAGGCTGTCGAGGCGTTGAAGAGCATTCAGCTGGTTGTGACGGAGATCGACTCCAAACTGGCGACACAGCCAGGGGCCACGGATCTGAGAATCGCAATTCTGAAGCTCCTGGAAGATCGATGGAGCAAGATTGATTACCAGCTCAGCGGTGGTGTCCGAGGTCAGGCGGAACCGACGCTGATGGCGGTCAGGATGAAACTGGCCACGACATGGACTCAGCTGGGACTGTTCGACGATGCCGCCAAGCAGTACGAGTCGCTTGTCGAGAAAGGTCGCCAGAGGATTGTGGATCAGGGCCGCACCAATTCAGCCCGTGGGAATCTTGCTTTGATCCTGAAACAGTATGCAGAACTGCTACGGCTGAAACTCGGAAAAATCCCGGAGTCTGAACAGCGTCTCGACGAAGCCATCAGTCTCCTTCGCGATGCTGTCGCAAAACCACTGCGTCCGAACAACGAAGGAACGCCTGATTTTGAGATTCGTTATCACCTTGCTGCGACTTTGCGTGAACTTGGCAACCTGAATGTCGGCCGAGGCCGAATAACAGCGGCAAAACTGGCATTTCAGGAGGCATCCGTTGCGTTTCTGGAACTCCGGCAGGCTGCGGAAAGCAACGCACCGTCGACAGCCGACGTGCCGCCTCCAAGACTTGCAGCATTCCGCAAGGTTCTGCCATGGGATGCGGATTCTTGTCAGGCCATGGTGGCGACACTGCTGGCTCGGGAAGGACGGGTCGATGAAGCGCTGGTGGTCTGGAACGAGACGATTCCTCGACGGCGAGAAGCGATTAAAGTCACGCCGGCGGAAACGAATTCGCTGACAAGCCTGTTGCTTACCGGAGGAAGATACCTGGTTTACAACCTGCGATTTGATCCCGGCGCGCAATGGCTCGACGAGGCGATTACGATCACAGAAACACTGCGAACCAGCGACTTGAAGAACGTGGACTTCGCCGCTCAGGCTGCCTCGGCACTCTACTATGGCGGCGTTGCGAAGGATCTTCAGAACGCTCCGGAAGATGCACTCAAGTTATTTGAACGCAGTCGATTGCTCCGCGAAGAACTGGCCAAATCCGGTGCGCTGGGACCGAAGGCCGAACTGATGCTCAGCGAAGCTCGCGTCGGCAATGTTGAAGCGACACAGAAGCTGATTGACGAGTTGATTCCCCTGTCAGAATCCAACGATGACCTTCTGATCGATCTCGCACGTTCCATGGCAGTGAGTTCCAGCCGAATGGACGCGGCGGCGGCACCCGCGATGAAGACGCGAGCTGCTGAACTGCTCAACAAAGTTGCTGAAGGAGGATACTCAGACGCAGGTCGATTGAAGCTTGAGCCGGACCTTACGGCACCGCGAGAAATCCCCGAATTTCAAAAGGTCGTCGAGCGAATGACGGCGAACGGGAAGTAAAGGATTGTCCGGCACCTTCCCCAGTCCGCAGCACCGACCCCAATCCGGCTTCACGCCGGTTTAGCCCAGATTGGAAAACTGCCAACCAGGCCGCATCATCCCGTTCCCGCCCGCTTCACGAGGGTGGAACGCAGGTTTGGCACCGACATGGGGCCGGTTGAAAACGCGTCTTCCGTGGTCAATACTGCGCCTATAGAGTCTGGTTGCTGACGATCCGTCAGCATCCCGGCTTCCCTCCCACCGCCCGCTCTCTTTTTGAAGGCCTACCATGCTGGCACGACGTTTGTGGCTTCTCTCGTTCGCGTTCCTCATTTCTGCAGCCGCGCCGCTGACCGCACAGGAAAAGGCAAAGCCTGTCCGCATGGGTTGTGGCATCATGACATTTGATACTGTTCCCGGCTGGGGACTCGGTTCTGACGGCAAGTCACAGATCGGTCCGACTCACGGAAGCGTGGTGATCGACAGGGAAGGCAACATCTACACCAGCGCCAACATGGGCGTGTTTGTCTTCAATCCGGATGGCCAGATTGTTCGCCGTTTTCTGGGCGACGAATACAGCAACATTCACGACATGGAGATTCGAGCAGAAGCAGACGGAGAGTTCATCTACGGCGCTCGAAATAACAACGCAGAAGGCATCAAGTTCAATGCAGTCACGGGAGCCATCGTCCTGAAGCTGACATTCCCTCAGGAATCAGGGTTGAAACTGGATGCGTTTCGTCCCACGGCCATCACTGTTGCACCGAATGGCGACATTTTTCTTTCGGACGGTTATGCCAGCAATCACATTTTCAAGTTCGACAAGACCGGCAAGTACCTGAAGCACTTTGGTGAAAAGGGAAATGGCCAGAAGCAATTCAATACGGCTCATGGCATGACCCTGGACACTCGCTACGAACCACCTCGCCTGCTGATCTGCGACCGAAATCATGAGCCTAAAGGACGATTGCTGCACTACGATCTGGAAGGCAACTATATCGACGAAGTCATCACCGGACTGGGCATGCCCACATCCGCGGCCGTTCAGGGCGACTACGTCTCCGTTCCCGACCTCCATGGCCGTGTCGTGATTCTGGACAAGACCAACACGATCATGGCTGTGCTCGGCCACAATCCGGATCGTGCAAAGGGAGGAAGCTTCAACATTCCCCAGGAACAGTGGGTTGAAGGAGTCTTCAGCGGCACCCACGGATCGTACTGGGACAAAGACGGCAACCTGTACGTTCAGGACTGGAACGTCTCCGGTCGAATCATGAAACTCGTTCGAGTAAGGAATTAGCCCGTGGGCGAAGCCAACTCAGCATACGTCCCATGATTCTGATGCCATGTATCACTCCCATGGCTCCTGTGTCTGGATCAAGCCGCATGGCCGCCATGGGAATGAATAAGTCGAATGCAATGAATGGGACTGCGGCGTATCGTTTTTTTCGATACACTTCCTGCACTGGTCCTTACTGATTCGAGATCCTGGGAGTTTCTGCATGTTGTCACTGGTCCTTCTTGCGTCATCGTTGCTGCTTGGTGATACACCGGCATGGCCATCATTTCTTGGAGCCGGAGCAACGCCCGTCGACCCCGCGTCGATTCCGCTCAAGTGGTCTCCCACGGAAAATGTCGCGTGGGACGCATCTTTGCCTGGCCACGGCCAGAGCAGCCCGGTGATCTGGGGCGAGAGGGTCTTTGTCACAACCGTCGAAGGTGATAACAAGGAAACGTGTCACACGCTGTGCCTGTCGCTGAAGGATGGTTCCATACTCTGGGACCACAAGCACACTTCGACTGCTCCGGACCCGAACAGTGTATACATCAGCCGAGCAGCCCCGACACCGGTTGTTGACTCGAATCACGTCTTCGCATTCTTCGAGTGTGGTGACCTCGTCGCGCTGACTCACGATGGGAAGGAAGTCTGGACGAAGTCGCTCTCAAAGGAATACAGCAAGTTTGTGAACAAGTTCGGCCTGAGCGGCTCCCCGGTGCAGACGGAGACGTCTGTCATCGTGCTGGTTGACGACGAAGGTCCGTCGTACCTTGTCGCCTTCAACAAAGCCGACGGCAAGATTCTGTGGAAGACAGACCGGACATCTCGCACCAGCTGGAGCAGCCCGGCATTGCTGACCATCGAAGGTCAGCCTCAGGTTATTGTCAGTTCAGCCGGCACAATTGATGGCTATGACCCCGCAAGCGGCAAGCTCCTCTGGACCTTCGACAAGATCAACGGCAACACCGCAACGACACCGCTGCAGGCTGGCCCCAATCAGTTTCTGGTCGCCGCATCACCGGGACGGACAGGCGAAAACGCGGAAGGAGCAAAGACGTCCAATGCCCTTGTGAAAGTCACGAAGGATGGCGACGCATGGAAGGTTGAAAAGGTCTGGATGAGCAGCGAAGCGACTCCTTCCTGGGCTTCACCATTCATTCATCAGGGACTTGCTTACTGGGTGAATCGACAGGGTGTGGTTTATTGCATCGACGCTGCCACCGGCGAACAGAAGTATGCCAAGCGTACCAAGCAGTCCTGCTGGGCGACTCCGATTCCCGTTGGCGACCGCATCTACTTCTTCGGCAAAGAAGGAGCTACAACCGTGCTTGCCGCCGGGCCTGAATTCAAGGAACTGGCCGTGAATGAATTGTGGCCGGTGGATACGCCACCAAGCGATAATGGTGCACCCAAAGTCGACGAGACCAGTGCAGATAGGAAGCAGGCGAACGCCATGTTCTCCGGCCCGACTCAATACGGAGTCGCAGCCGTCAGCGGCAGCCTCCTGATCCGAGTCGGCAGCCACGTCTTCTGCATTCGGGACTAACTGGTTCTGCAGCCTTCGAGTAATCCTGCAAACGGCAGCCCTTCACCTGGCTGCCGTTTGTATTTTTGCGCACTCGGCTCCAACAAACCTACGCCGCCGAATCACCTCGACGGAAACCTGGTTTCTGCACGACCACGCTCGCCAGGAAAGAACAGGCAGGAAGACTAATCTGCGCTAATCGACTCGAATCAATATAGACAAAGTGAAACCGCAACGGGGGTTTCGCGTGGCGTGTGCCGCAGCCCCCGAGAGCCACTTTTCTTTCGACGGAATTCCCTGTCATCATTTGTTTGCGATTCAGGCCCGGCAGGCAACGCGTTAACAGAATTTGTAGTGAATCTTGCCTCAGCTGACAGGAGTTCGTTCATGATCGGAACTCTGGCAAGTTCCACTATAACGCAGATGATCGCGGATAAGGCAACACTACGGGAGAGCATTGATTTGGTGGCCGTGTTTGGAAGCGGAAGTGGCCGTCGTGCCAACCTCTGTCCACCTAACCTCTGTCCACCGGAATGAACCTATTGGCGGAGCGTCTGCGTCAGACTCGGTGGGTTGACACCCAGCCGCTCGCCTTCAGAGATTCCAAGAAAGCTTGAAACTCACGTTGCAAACCACTGCGCTGTGGCTAGGATTCTGAGACTGAGTCTCAGCAATGCTGTTGAGACCTGCTGATTCTTTAGCCAGCCACCCAGTTGTCAGGCAGCCAGCCACGATCAGCCTCCTGTGTTCCCGGTCGCATGTTGAGCCGGGATCTTTCTGGTTCGCTGTGCCTCGATCATCGCCCTTGCTATGGCGTTTGCGGCATGGCTCTTTGGAGGAATTGGCATGACTCAAAGATCATCGCCTCGTGGATTCACATTGATCGAACTCATGGTCGTAATCGCCATCATCGCGATCCTGGTTTCCCTGTTGTTACCTGCCGTGCAGCAGGCTCGGGAAGCAGCACGACTCACGCAGTGCAGGAACAACCTGAAACAGATTGCTCTCGCCATTCACAACTACCATGACACCTGCGGTCTCTTTCCGAACTCAGAGGTCGGAGGCACGGGGACCTTAGCCCGAGCAAGTCTCTTTCTGGCCATCCTGCCGAATCTGGAACAATCACCGACATACACGTTGTATGACTCTTCACGGAGCAACAGCGATCCGGTCAACATGGCGGCGGTCCAGCAGAAGATCCCAGCGTATCTGTGCCCGTCGGCTCCTTTGCGTCGCAGCATTCCGATTTCGAACTGCGATGCGAACAACCGGGCGCCTGGAACCTACGCGGTCTGCACGGGAAGCGGAAATCCCTGGGGAATGCTGGCCACTGGAAATCCTCACAATGGTGCCATCGTCAACCCTGCCTCAGGAAAGACATCCATGCGAGACATCACAGACGGCACATCGAACACTCTTCTGATCGGGGAAGCTGCATGGAATTTGCCTGACTATGTTTTCACATCAGGGCCGTGTTCCGGTCAGATTCGCTGGGGGTTCACCTATTGGTCATCGCCGTATCCTCTGGCGACAGCCTTCACGACCATGGCTCCGTTCAATCCAAAGTCCGGTGGAGCCAATGTGCTTTCCCGCTTTCGAAGTGAGCACCTCGGAGGATCGCAGTTCGCTCTTGTCGATGGTTCTGTGCGATTCATCAGCGAGAACATCAGCCAGCAGCTTCTGGACTCAGCGGGAACCCGTTCCGGTGGGGAGGTGATCGGTGAGTTCTAGTTTTCATTTCCCAATCGGCAGGTCTCCTTCCGTTCGAGATCATCGACGAAGCGGATTCTTGCTGCTGGAACTGGCGTTGGTGCTCTCTGTATGTGGTTGCTCTGGCTCCGATGGACCAACCCGTTATCCGGTGAGCGGTTTTGTCACACTTGATGACAAGCCTTTGAAGAACGGCGTGATTCGACTGATCCCACAGGTCACCATCATGCCCTCAAGCGGTTCAAATCAAGCTCCAGTTGGTCCCGGAGCGATGGCCGAGATCCTCAATGGGGAATTTCGTTTCACAAAGGAGAATGGTCCGGTAGCGGGAAACCATCGAGTTGAGATAGACTCCCGGCCCCACCTCGAATTTGATATCGATGATGAACGGTCTTTCGCGACAGAGATGAAGAAAACTGGTCGCTCGCCTCTTGCGAAGAACGACGTTCCCGCGATGTACAATTCCGCCTCCACGCTGACAGTTTCGGTCACCGAACAACCCAGTCAGCCTTTCAAGTTCGAACTCCGTTCAAAGGCTCCTTGAGATCATCCGGGGACCTTTCACAACATTCTCAGATTCATCCTCGTCTGCCTCGAGTTCCTGAGGCGACAGATCCGTTCTATGGGAGACACTTATGAATTGCCCGCGTTTCATTTTGATTGCAATGGCGATGTTGTTCGCGCTGACGTCCGTGGCCCAGGCTCATTTTGTCTGGGTCGTGCGAAACGGTGACCGCATTGAACTGCGGTTTTCGGAGTCTGGCGAATCGGTTGAACCAGAACTGCTGAAGAAGATCGCCGGTTCGAAGGCGTGGGAACGAGTTCCCGGCGATGGCCGAAACATGCAGTCACGTGAGATCACGCTGACTCTTGAGGGCGATACTCTTTCCGGCACCTTCACCGACAAGGCGCAGTCCGTTCTTGTTTCGTGTGACTATGGAGTCGTGACCAAAGGAGACGCCACATTCCAGCTGAAGTACCTTGCAAAGACTTACCTTTCACCACTTCCAGGTGACTGGAAGGCCGCGAAGGACATGGAACATCTTCCGATCGAGATCACGCCTCAATGGAGCGGTTCGAAGCTGGTACTGACAGTCAGCGTCAACGGTCAGGCCACCGAAGGTCTGGAAGTCGCCAGTCTCGGCTGTGGAGCCGAAGAGACTCTGACGACTGACGCGAAGGGCCAGGTTACTCTGGAACCAAAGTCCAGCGGTCTGCTTTCCGTGCGTGCGAAGTTTGCAGAAGCGGCAAGCGGCGAAGTAGACGGAAAGAAGTTCGATTCCGTCCGGACTTATTCGACTCTGACACTCCCAGTTTCAATGCCGGCCGTGCAGCCTGTCACGCACAAGCTTGCCCCATTGCCAGCCGGCATCACCAGCTTTGGAGCTGCGATCGCCGGCGATTTTGTTTACGTCTACGGCGGTCAGGTGGGTGGTGCTCATCATTACTTCGCCGAAGGGCAGTCGGCAGATCTCCAGCGACTGTCACTGAAGGACGAAGCTGCTGGCTGGGAGAAGCTTGCCAGTGGTCCTCGGCTGACGGGCCTGGCCATGGTCGAACACGGTGGCAAGCTCTACCGTGTCGGCGGCTTCATGGCGAAGAACAAAGAAGACGAAGACCAGAGCCTGTGGTCTCAGGACAGCTTCGCGTGTTTCGATCCGGCAACCGGCGCGTGGACGGATCTTCCACCGATGCCCGCCGGTCGATCATCCCACGATGCCGCGGTAATCAACGGGAAGCTCTACGTGGTGGGGGGCTGGAACATGCAGGGGCCCGACACGACATGGCATACCACTGCGCTGTGCTGCGATCTGACTCAGCCGGAGCTAAAATGGACCGAGCTGCCTGCACCTGGGTTTACTCGCCGAGCCGTCAGCCTGGCGGAGAACAAGGGCAAGCTCTATGTGATCGGCGGCATGACAGATTCCGATGAGATCACCATGGCCGTCAGCGTCTTCGACCCTGCGACACAGAAATGGTCCGAGGCTCCCGCGATGCTGGGATCAGGGATGGAAGGTTTCGGAACATCGTCCTTCAGCGCGAACGGGCGATTGATTGTGACCGGGATGTCGGGGGCCGTGCAGATGCTTCGAGAAGATGGGGCTGGATGGGACTATGCCGGACAGATCGCGGAATCTCGGTTCTTTCATCGTCAGCTCACAACGGCCGATGGAAAGATCCTGATTGTCGGCGGCAGCAGCATGCAGGCCGGCAAGCGAACCTCTGTGGAATTGCTTCAGTTCGCAGGACGTTAAGTCAGCAGGCGAGCACTAAGAACTTCGATCGAATCGGCAGGCCGGCGAACTACGCCGCGCCTGCCGCTTTGTTTAGGCGTCAGGAGGAGTCTGGTTTCCTGTTCCGCAGGACAGAATTTCCCGCCAGATCACCCCGGCCGGACTCAATTGAACTCGTCGAACGGGAAAAGGTCTGTGTTCGTGAAGGAATCCTTCGCCACCGGTGCAGCAGAACGGGCGCCGGCAATACTCCTGAGACAGTCTTCAACAACGCCGCTGGAAAGGTACGACGTCGCGGCTCTCAGTCGGACTTCCCACTGGGCCACATCGATCTCCACGGGCTCGTTTGAACCTATCAGCAACAGGCCTCCCTCCATTTCCACAACATGCGGAAATGCTCGTCAGAAGGTTGTATTGACCATCGGTGTTGGTGACCAGGAACACATGTAACCACCAGGCTTAAGCCGTCTGCTGCAAAGCTGAAAGAACTCCAGCGAATAAAGGTACCCGGCAAATGCCCCGTGATGCCGAATCGCGTCCGCCTCAATAATGTCATAGGCCGTGTCTTCCGTCATCAGCGCGAATCGCGCATCAACACCCTGAATCGACACGCGAGGATCATTCAGAAAACTGTCAAGCTGCGGCCACTGACCGCGTGCAAAAGGCGAACTCAGCAGCTCAATCTCCGGCGTACAGATCTCGAACACCCGAACCGATTCAGTCTCCAGACGACAACCGGCGGCCCATGCCGTGTCGCCCGAACCAAGCCCAATGATCGCAACCGAACGCGGAGCCGCGTGAAGCGTGACGGGGATCGCACGAAGCTTCGCGTGAAATCCCCCGAACGGCAACAGACTCTGAGTCTTCCCGGATGCCCACAACCACCATTGACCGGAGTCGGCTCTTGGAGCCAGCATGCAGACACCCGTCACGTCTTCGGCTATCTTTGCGTCGGCCTCCCGTGACTGGCCATGCAGTCGAAGCCAAAGCTGGTCATTCCGAGGAACCATGAGGATCAGGATGACAAGCCCCACGATCAGTCCACAAAAACGAACTCTGGCACGGTCGACAGCGAGCCCCACGAGCCCAAAAACAAACCCGCAGGACAGGACTATTCGAAGCGATGGCATGCTTCCAATCAGATCAAGAAGCACAATGCCGGTCACGAGGCTGCCAAGAGTACAGCCGAGAATATTCGCGGCCTGCAGAAATCCAACTCGCATCCCCGAGGATGCCGCATCACTCTGAACCCCCTGCTGCAACAGACAGAAACTGTATCCCATCAGCACGGCCGGAAGCCCCATTAACAACACCGGCTGAAGCACGTAAAGCCGTACGCTTGTACCAAACTCCTGCATGGAAGGACGAAACGGTTCTTCCGCAGACCAGTATCCGTTGAACCACGCAAGCCCCGGAAAATCCGCTGGCAGACGGACCAGACACACAATCACCACCCCTGAAAGAATCAGGAGAAGGCACTGGATCTGCAGAAATGCTCGCAATGGATGCTCCGTCCGACGCGCTCTCGAACCGCCAGCAAGACTGCCCAGTGCCAGAAAGAACAAGTACGTTCCCAGGATAGTGCCGAACGTGAACGATGTGGATTTGACGGCGATGTCCAGAATTCGAAACCAGAGTATCTCCAGACCAATCGCTGTTAGTCCGCTCAAAAAATACAGCAACAGCCACCCGGCAAAGGGCACGGAAACCGATCTGGAATCACGAGATAACCCTGGAGGCGTGACTGGCTCAGCCGTCTCCGAAGCCGAAACGGCTGTCGCTCCCAGCGTTCGAAACCAGAAGGCGAGCAGACTGACGCCCAGATTGATGATGGCCCCGCCGACAATGGCCCCCCTCGCTCCCATAATCGGCATCAGCAGCCACGGAGCAACAACGGCCCCAAAAGCCGCACCCATCGTGTTGGCTCCGTAGAGCCTGGAAATCCTGATGGACGCATCCCGCGAATCAACAATCAACGCACGAGTCATCAAGGGCAACGTGAGCCCCATCAGCGTGGTCGGCAGAAGCAGCACAACCGTGTGCAGAAAAGCCGGCTGAGGCAACTCCCGATAAAGCTGCCCATGCTGCAGGTACAGAAAGTCGTACAGGAACCAGGGACTTATGAAGGCAAGGCCGCCAATCAGAAGTTCCACAAGGCCAAAACACAGCAGAGCCTTGTCTGGACTGACACGTCGACTGATCGCAGCACCGATTGCACTCCCAAACCCGATCCCCAGCATGTAGGCACTGACGATGATCGCCACAGATACTGTGCCAACACCGCTGTGCAGTACCAGAATTCTCTGCCAAACCGTCTGGCAAATCAGCGCGGGTACGCCACTGCAGAAGTACAACAGTATCAGCGGAATGTCCGAATTCCCGCCGCGAGAGCGTGTTTTGCGAGCCACAAGCCGATGCTCCTGCTAGGAGTCAGCGCATCAGCTTCACTCACCCCCCGAATCTTCGTGCAGAACTGATTGCAGGTCCGTACTGCCGGGCGGATCAATAAACGCCGCTTTGCTCAATGGGAAGCGCGGAGGGGACTCTACAGCCACTGGGAAGTACTACAAACATCGGGGGTCACTCAGAACAGTTCGGCCATCGGTCGATGCCCATCCACGATGTACTGAGGACGTCCGGCAAGATCGTGCAGCTTTGTTTCCGGATCGATGCCAAGAAACTTATGCAGGCTCGCATGCACTTCACCGAAATGCACAGGGCGGCTGGCAATCTCCGCTCCCATTCGGTCCGTTGATCCGATCACCTGGCCCGTTCGAAATCCTCCGCCGGCGATCAGTCCGCCGCCCACCTGCGGCCAGTGGTCTCGACCGGCATCCTTGTTGATCTGCGGTGTGCGACCAAATTCGCCCCACGCCACGACCGCGACATCATCACTCAAACCTCGTTCGTGCAGATCTTCAATCAGCGCCGAAAGCGCGCGGTCGAAGATGGGCAAATGAGTATCTCTTGCTTCGCTGAAGTTTGAACTGTGAAAGTCCCAGCGTCCAAAGTTCAGCGTGACCACTCGCGCTCCGGCTTCCACCAGGCGCCGCGCCAGAAGAAAGTGCTCGGGGTTTCGAGGAGCACCGTCGCCATAGTTCTTGGGATCGCCCTTGCCATAGCGTTCCAGCACTTCCGGAGGTTCTTTCGAAAGATCAAAGGCATCAGCCAGTCGGCTGGATGTCAGAATTCCCAGAGCCTGCTGGTTGATATCATCCAGTCCCCTCAAAGTCCCCCTGGCGTCGATATCGCGTCGCAGTCGGTCAATGGACTGAAGAAGCTGGCTGCGACTTTGCAAACGGTCCTGAGTAATCGCGTTCAGCACCATGTCGGCCTTCGCGGGGCCGGACGGACGAAAAGCCGCATGGCCAACGCCAAGATATCCTGGCAGCCCAGGTGAACCATAGGGCGGATGACCTGCGTCCGGAGCCAGCCCGATAAACGGCGGAACGGACGGATCCGCCGCACCTCGCACTTTGGAAACGACTGGCCCAATCGCGGGCCATCCACCCGGAGGCTGATTGCGAACCGAACGCCCGGTATAGCAGATGAAGGAATCATGATTACCGTCAGGAGATCCGTAGACCGACCGAAGCGGAATGCATCGATCCATAATTTTCGCCAGATGCGGCATGTGCTCACAGATCTCAATCCCCGGAACATTCGTGGGGATCGGTCGAAACTCACCACGGATCTCCGACGGAGCATCCATCTTCAGGTCATACATGTCCTGATGCGGAGGAGCTCCCACCATATAGATCATGATGACGGACTTGTGCGACTTCTTCACACCAGCGGCCTCTTCCGCCCTGAGCAGGCTGGACAAGGAAATCCCGCCCATTCCCAAAGCGCCGATCCGGATCGCTTCTCGACGGCCAGGCGAGGCAGGGCGATTTAGCGATACCAATGAGTCGGCAGAGCTGAGTGGTCCGGCGGGCATGCGAGTTCCTTCCTGATCGGTTGATTGCACTGGTGCATTTTTCACGAAGTCCCAAGGGAGTATATCACCAACAGCCAGTGAAAGCACAATTCCTTCAAAGAACCGAACTCTCGCTGAACTGGTCCGCGAACAATGAAGCACCTCTGAGGAGAATCACGGGGACAGAGCCTGACGGTCGGGAGTTTCACAAGGAGAGTCTACGATTTGCCCAAATCCCTGGGAGAACACTGCTGTGACTGTATGACATAATTTCATACAGTTTGATCGCTGAAAGAACTGCAAGGGAGCTGCCTGATGCTGATCAATGCGAACTTTAACAGCGGCGAACCTGTCACTCGGCAGGTCGTGGCGCAGATCAAATGGATGGTTGCCACCGGCCACCTGGCGGTCGGTGAAAAACTGCCGTCTGTGCGAGAACTGGCAAGTCAGCTGAAGGTTAATCCAACCACCGTCAGTCGCATTTACTCTGAGTTGTCTGCTGAAGATGTGATCGTCCTGCGGCAGGGGCAGGGTGCTTTTGTTTCATCACGACCGTCAATGGTCAATCGCGCCGAAGCGAAGAAACAGGTTCGTGAGCTGATTCGCAGGATGCTGTCAGAAGCGGTCCGGCTGGGCCTGAGTCAGGAAGACATTCAGCAGTTGATTGGAAGCGAATTCGAGAACCTTCCGGAGACCTCCCAGGAATGATGCCTTGACCTAACGATCGTAGACATGGATCTGAGTACGGCCACCCATGTGCATGATTTTATTCCGATGCTCAACTCATCAAGTCGTTCAGATCGGATAAAGGAAGCGCTGTCCAAGGCCGCTGCGGAGGCCCTCGCTAAAACATCCGATCCATCACATGTTTCTGAGTTGGCTCGATTTTTGGGGTACGTTCCCACTGACATCGGTCTGGCGGCATTGGAAAAGTCCTCCGCCGCAGAAAACGAAGCTGTTACTCGTTGCGAGCAAAGAGTGCGGAACTCACTAAGTAGCCAAAAAGCAGAACTGAAGTCAAAGCTTCAACTGGCTCGAGCGACCTCGTGAGTAGGATTCGTTTCGAATGGAATGACGGCACCTGCGTCACAATACAACAGTGACTGGGGTGCTGACACGTAATCGCTGGCAACGATTCAGCTACAGACTGGTGCCTATAATCAACAAGCGACCTACGGAGCTACTTTCCTGTGCCTGATTCGCGTCGATTCGGGTAGATTCGCGGTTCAATCCAGCGATTCTCTTTCTTCCGTCCGTGCTGAAATCTCCGCAGTAGGCAGCCTTCGGTGGAGATGCTTGTCATGGTGTAGAATTTTGGAGAGTAACAAGAATGGAGTTCCGTGAGGAGACTCTACTGCTATTTGTAATCGCAGGCAGGGGAACCGCGACTCGGCGCGAATAATTGCAGGAAGTGATTCAACTGCAGACTGTCGTCTGTGATGTCGCAAGTGATCTCAGGTGATTTTTTCTGTACCCGATTTGCATCCATTCGCGTCGATTGGAGGTTCAAATCTGTGAGTCTCTGTCTTTCCGGTTCTCTTGGTCAACTTGCTCAAAAAATACGAGAATAATCTGTCCCTGAAAGTTTCATCACGCCAGAGGATTGTCAATTAAGGGACATCCGTATCAGCGATGCGCTGAAAGCAACGCTGTTAAAGGGATTAGCAAACATGACATGATTTTCTCGCCGTCACCTGGCATCACTGTGATCAAGTAATGAACGTGCTGCTGACAATTTCCCGGAGACAATCAATGCCGAGATCTCGTCCAGTCGCCGGGCATTCACGTCGCCAGCTTCTTTCGCGTTTCGGCGTTGCTGGAGCAACTGAATTGGCAGTCTGAGGTCAATGGCCGCCGCGTCTGATCGATCACCACTGTTGACTCGCAGGTTCCGCACGGTCTCGAGGTCGCGGTAGCCAAACTCGTGGCTCGGTTCGATTTGCGTCCCCTCACCCCAGTCATTCCATGTCGCGATCTGCACAAACGGTGCTTTCGATTTCAGCCCCAGTTCCAGCATTTGACGAAAGTTCTTGCCGTCATCATCGCTGAGTAGCCCATAACTGGGACCGACCTGTGCTTCGGCATAGATATCGACGAATCGCGGAAATGCAACCGGGATCGCAGACTTCCATTCGCGCGAGCTCAGCTGAAAACGCTCTAAGGCTTTCATCGCTTCCGAGGGGACGGGCCAGTCAAATGCACCGACGGCTGCAGAGCGACGATGGTGCTGGCTGAAGTAAGTCACGTCAACGGCCGCTTGTTTCAGGCACTGCGACCATTCCTCATCTTTCAGTCCGGTCTGCCCAAAGGAAAGCAACACAGGGCGGCCATCGAGACGCACGTAGATTGGCGAATTAAACCAGTATTGGCCCAGCCATTCGATCTCCCTCGCTGCATGAGCAACTCGTTCGGCCGGCAGGAGTTTCTTTCCTTCCACCAGCGCCGGAATGGTCTGGTCTTCGTAGCAAATGACGAATCTCATCTTCAGCCGCTCGCATTGTTCCAGCACCCGAGTCGTGTTGCGATGCAGAATCGCATAGTCACGGAAGTCAGCCCATACCAGTCGACGACCACGCCATCGATTCCCGCAAGTTTCATCAGCAGCAGGTGGTATTCGATTACATCAACGTCACTGGAGTCGTACGGACCGATCAGCGGATGAAAGTGCGACGCAATTTCGCGTTTGCCCTCCGTCTGCTTCTCCGGGTCGAAATGGTTCATCGTCCAGTGCCAGCCCCACGACGGGCTCAACGGCCTCGCGGCAAACCATGGCATGTAGTGTGCCAGAACCAACTGCGAAGACTCAGCCTGGTCTTGTCGTTTGGAAGCCTGTGCATTTGCGTTATTCGGGATCGCGGCGAGACTGGCGATGAGTGACATCGTGACCAGAGCATTGAGCCTTATTCGCATAACAAGGAAACCGTGTCGTAGTTCAGGGGACTCATTGTGGCATCCCGCACTTCACGGTTGCCGCCACGTCAACTTCACTTCGTAAACCTCTAGCGAGTTTACTATCGCTATACCAGCGTGCCTCAAGATAAGACGCTGGTTGTTGGGAATTACATTCTATTGGAATATATCCGGAGCCGTCACTGGCGAATACTGCACCGCCGCGGCCGTGCCAGCAAACCGAATCATGGCTTCCAACGAGGTTGCTCTTCCACTTGCAGTATCGTCATCGCCACTCATCATTCGCCTCATCGATCCAATTCAACCGCGGAATTCCAGACTGAAATCGCGGAAATCGGAAACTTCTGGTCAGGACTGACTGTCGCCGCCCGTTCATCTCCGGCAAAGAGGCCTTTCCGATATAGTTTGAGTCTGCCACTCGAGGTGTGAGTTTGAGGCAAGCGAACAACCTTTGGTACGAACCGGCAACGAACAGGAAGGCTCCTTGCGGGTCATATTTAACTACAGCACAGAACTGAGTTTGACACGTGGAATCAACGAACCGAACGGAAACGCCGACTCCGAATAGTGAATCATCCTGCGGCACACCGCGTCGACATGACCTGGATGCACTGCGGGCGGCTGCGATGTTGCTGGGAATCCTGCTGCACGCTTCTATGAGTTTCTTTCCGATGCCGTGGCCCGTTCAGGATTCACGACGAAACGAGTTGTTTGGAGTTCTGTTTACGGCCATTCATGGTTTCCGGATGCCGCTGTTCTTTTTGCTCAGCGGATTCTTCACCATGATGGTGTATCGCAGTCGCGGGCTTGCTGCCCTGCTCAGGCAGAGAGCACTCCGGATTCTTCTTCCCTGCGTGGTCGGAGTGATCACAGTTGTGCCGCTGATGGGTTTTGTGTCCGGCTGGGCCATGACAAGGCCACGTCCTCAAGCGGAAGATGTTCAGGCAGCACTGGTCGCTGCACTCCGTTCTTCCGATGCCTCTGCCATACGCCGCTGCGTTGAGCAGAAAGATGATCTGAACAAGGCGGATGCTCGCTTTGGAATCCGGCCTCTGCACTGGGCCAGTCTGGTCGGCAGTCCCGAAATCGTGCAACTTCTTATTGAGCATGGCGCGGATGTCAACCTGCCAAATGATGATGGCAATGGGCCTCTGCACGCGGCCGCGTTTCTTGGGCACACCTCTGTTGTGGAAGTGCTGCTGCAGAACGGAGCCGATCCAAACCGGCTCAATCATGATGGGGCATCGCCCCTGTCATCCGTTGATGCGCCGGACGACGTGACAGGTGCCATCGCTGGGTTTCTCGAACTTCCGTTGCCGGATGCTGCTGTCCTGAAGGAAAACCGCAACGAAGTACGAGAGTTACTGGCATCGAGAACACTGCAACCGGCTGCACCAACAAAAGTACGGCCGAAATCCGCTGGATCGGTTAAGCAGTTGCGGGCATCGTATGCCGCCTTTCTCGCATCACCGGCCTGGCAGATCGCGGTTGGTCGAATCCAGTACCATCTGATCTATGGCCGTATGTTTGATCATCTTTGGTTTCTTTGGTTTTCGTGCTGGATGACGGTGATCTTTGTTGTCGTTTCCGGTGTGACGAAACTGGTGACGCAAGGTGCCGGAACAGCGATGATTGCCGCGCGACCATGGCTACTCTACGGGCTGATTCCGATCACCATTCTTCCGCAGTTGTTCATGGGAACTGCGTTTCCGGCGTTTGGGCCGGACACGTCCACTGGGGTGTTACCGCAGCCTCATCTATTGATTTACTACGGCCTGTTCTTTGCCTTCGGCGCGTTGGCCTTCTGTCTGGATGCCCGGGGGGAAACCGTGGGGCGTCAATGGTGGCTCCTTCTGCCAATTGCTCTGCTGATTCTATTTCCACTCGGACTGGTTACGATCGGACAACTCTGGTGGGCCACTGTGATTCAGTCTGCCTATGCATGGGCGATGTCGATTGGAATGATGGGATTGTTTCGTGCGACGATGAACCGTCCCAGCAGCAGGATTCGTTATCTGTCGGATGCTTCCTACTGGATGTACCTGGTCCATTTGCCACTGATAATCGGTCTGCAGGCTCTCGCGATGGACTGGCCTGTTGTGCCAGGCGCCAAATTTGTACTGGTGAATGCCGTCTGTATCCTGTTCCTTCTACTCACCTATCACAACTTCGTCCGCTTTACGTGGATTGGGCTGGTGCTGAACGGGCGACGTGAACGTTCTGTCTCAACCGCAGGCCAGAGATAAATCGATGCCATTCACCGAATCCGTCATTCTTCAGATACTCATGAAATGGCGCAGCAGAATCTCGGCCGCGGCATGGGTCATCGTTCGCGATGCCCATGCGGCCGAAGACATTTTTCAGAATGTCGCGCTGAAGGCTCTGACAAAAGACGTGACGATTGACAGCGAAAGCCAACTCCTGTCATGGGCATTTGTGCCTTCCAGGCGGAATGCCATCGACTGGCTCCGAAGTCCGCGGCGTGAAGAGTTTGTCCTGCAGACGATGCTCGCTCATGATGTTCTCAACCGTCTGGACGACGACTGGCAGGCCGCAGGTTCATCACACGGACAGGCTCGCATTTCTGCGATGGAGAATTGTCTGAAGTCCACTGCGGAAGAGGCCCGTGAGCTGCTTCGGTTGCGCTACTCGGAAGGATTCAGTTGCGAAGAAGCATCTGCAAAGCTGGGGATCGGGCTGAATGCTGTCTACAAACGCCTTTCGCGACTTCACGAAAGCCTGAGACAGTGTATTGAAGTTCGGCTGGCTTCATCTTCCGGAGCGAAGGCATCAATTTCATGACACCTGATGAGACGCAACGTGAACTTGTGCTGAGGTTTCTTGACCGGCGCGTATCGGCGGAGGAGCAGGCTGCTGTCGAGGCGTTACTCAGAAGCAATGAGGAAGCGCGAAGGTTCCTCAGGGATGTGGCCGAACACGCTGTGATGGTTGCCGACATTGAAAGGCTGTCCGGCGCCTCGAACTCCTTGAAGAGCAGGCATGCGGAAAAGGCACGGTCTTTGACGGCTGAACGGAAATCTTCGAAGAGATGGAGGCCACTGGCTCTGACTGCTGTTGGCGCTTTGCTGGCCATTACCATCATTTATCAACGGGTCGTCCGTGAGCAGTCATCTCGGACGGCGATTGATCGCCCTCGGAATTCTGAAAGTCGATCGCCGATTGCTCGAATCAGCGGACTTAGCGGGCCATTCACATGGAGGGGCGACGGCGGTGAAGTTCAAACCGAACTGAATGCCGGTGTCGAACTTCCAGGAGGAACAATCGAAGGTCTGACACCCGACTCATGGATTGAACTGACATTCCGTGATGATTCAAAGGTGACGATCGCCGGTATGTCCATGATGACGTTTTCTCACAACGGCCACAAGAAACTCCACCTGAATCATGGCACACTCTCCGCCACGGTGGTTGCTCAGCTACCGGAATACCCGATGCTGGTCACTACAAAAACGGCCGAGCTGAACATCGTGGGAACTCGGTTCGAAGTGGAAGCGGAACTGGATTCGACTCTGCTTCAGGTCCGTGAGGGCATCGTTCGGGTTCGTCGGCTGAGTGACGGACAAACAGTGGATGTTCCAGCGTGGCACCGCATTCTGGCACTTGTCGACGGCGACATGCGAACAGAACCGTCACCGCCGGCCGTCAATGACTGGAAGAGTCAACTGCATCTCGGTCCGGAGTACACATACGGAAAATGGCAGCCAGCAAGCGAAGGACGCCCGACTGTGCTGCAGGCAATCCCGTTTCTGGCTCCACAGGACAAATACATCGTGCTGCACCTGGCCGGTCTTCCGGTGCGACGATCCAACATGGCTCCGGTCACGGTGATGCCTGAGTCTCATTTCGTCTTGCGCGGACGGCTGAGAACAACGGCAGCAGTTTACTTCGGAATTCGAGTCGTTTGTGCGAACGGTGAGTTCGCCGGCATGTTTCTCACTCAGAAACCCGTGCAGGCGACTGAGGTATCCCCGGATTTCGAAGTGCAGT
This sequence comes from uncultured Chitinophaga sp., assembly GCA_964538835.1. Classification (GTDB taxonomy): domain Bacteria; phylum Planctomycetota; class Planctomycetia; order Planctomycetales; family Planctomycetaceae; genus SXXK01. The sequence goes on from CAZIGZ010000005.1 coordinate 40,963, forward strand.
ATGACCTGAAAGACTTTGGACTTGATCCCTGTGTCTGGGATCGGAAAGACGAGCTTCCCACGAAACCGGATGGGCTCATCATGGCCGGGGTCTGGTGCTTTACGCATACAGGATCCTCAACCGGACTCGAAGTGAAAGAAGTGGAAATGGTGCCTCCATCGAAGGGAATGAGTGCGAAATGAAACACAAAAAGTCGATCCTGAATCCGCTGGTGATCGCCGTTTTGGGAACACTGTTTTTCGCAACACGACATATCGCCAACGGCGATGATCGTGCTCATCATGGTGCTATGGCGAGTCTTGAGAATTCGGAAAGGGGAGATTCGGGCCATCCGCTTTTTATGAGCCCCCACTTCAATCCGATCCTGATACACCAGGGCGCCGTTTTCGTGACCAACACGGCCGCCGACACGCTCGATGTGATCGACGCCGTGTCGCGAAAGATTGTTCGTCGTATCCCGGTCGGAATCGATCCTTCCGGTGCCGCGATTCGCCCGGATGGTCGGGAGCTCTGGGTGACCAATCATGTGTCCGATTCCGTCAGCGTCATCGACATCGTGGAGGAAAGCCCGTTTCGATATCAGGTGATTGCAACACTGCAGGACCTTGATCCGGACTCGGGGGCAACGCGTTTCGACGAGCCGGTCGGCATCGCCTTTGCCAATGATGAAAAGGCGTACGTCTCCCTTTCCTCAGAGAACAAGATCGCAGTTGTCGATGTTGCCGATCGTCGTGTCACGAAGTATTTGCCCCTCTCTGCACAGGATCCTCGTGCGATTGCCGTGCGGAACGGTCGATTGTTCGTACTGCCCTTCGAGTCGAACAACCAAACACAGTTGTCCGGAGGATCCGGAGACAGGATCGACGGCAAACTTGTCACCTTCGATGCGTGGGATCATTCCATTCGCAATAACAACGTGCTGTCGATTGGGCACGTGGTTGACATCGTCAGAAATCCGGAAGTTCCAGACAAAGACCTTTTCGTTTTCGATGTCGAAACGGATCGTTTGCTTGAGACTGTCGACGGCCTTGGGACGCTGCTTTATGGTCTGGCCATCGATTCTGGTGGCAGTCTTTTCATTGCCCAGACGGATGCTCGCAACGACATCAATGGCCGCGCGGGCACAAGGAAACATGGATTGGCCGAACTGGAGAATCGACCGTTCCTGAATCGACTGACTCGTGTTGCGTGGATGGCAGAGAAGATGCCGCACGTTGATTTCTTTGACCTTGAACCACTACCACCTTTGCAGCCAGAGTCTGGAGAGGCTCTTGCCACACCATTTGCGATTCGGGTGAGCCGCGATGATAAGGTCTTGTACGTTTCAGCGTCCGGCTCAGATGCACTGTTTACGATTGAGACCGCCACCGGAAAATTGCTTGGTCGTGCCCAGGTGGGAGCGGTACCAGAAGGAATCGATATTGAATACTCAAACGAGCAGCCCATTCGCGCATGGGTGCTGAATGCCGCGGACAACTCGGTTTCCGTGGTCGACGTCAGTGACGCGAAGAATCTGAAGGCTCATGAAACGATTCCTCTGGCAGATCCTACACCGGAGAATATCAAGCAGGGAAGAATTGCCTTCAGCACAGCACGAGCGTCGAGTTCCGGCACTTTCTCATGCGCAAGTTGCCATCCAGATGGCCACACGGACCAACTGCTATGGGTGCTCAAAACGCCGATCGTCACAGGCGGCAGTCAAATCATGCCCCGCTCGACAATGCCGATCAGGGGGCTCCGTGATACGGCTCCATTTCACTGGGATGGCATTCCCGGGGATCCGTATGGCGGGATCAATAGCGCAAGCGTTCACGCAAACGCAGAGCCGAACAGCCAGATCGACAAACCCGAAAGCACAACACGGCATCTGATTGACGGTGGACTGGCCAGCACGATGAGTCATATTGACGACAAGACTGTCAATAACGAAGGGAAGCCGGGGCGATTGACGGCACAGGAGCGGGATGCGATGGCTGCCTTCCTGCTGAGCGTTCCGTATCCACCAGCACAGCGACGGTCGTACAGCAATCAACTCTCCAAAGAAGCAATTCGCGGCTTTGAACTGTTTCATCTGGAGGGGGATCATAAGCCTGACAAGTTCAAACCTGATGTTTGTGGTAACTGCCATCGCATGCCGCACCTGGTCAGCACCAACACGCCAGGTACTGGCATGGATGCTCCGACTTGGCGCGGCGCCTATGATCGATGGCTGATATTGCCGCAAGGGCGTTTGAATATCGTGGAATTCGATTTCTATCGCGAGATGGCTCAGCGAGGTGCGCCGGAGAAAGAGGTCTGGGCGTTATCGTGGGGTGGCCGACCGCGTTTCAATCCCGTGTGGAATATGGTGCTGGAATCGAGCACTGGATACTCGGGAGCATTCGCTCGGCAAGTGACGCTCAGCCGGGAAAGCGTTAACGATCCTGCCACACACAAACTGCTTGACGCATTGGAATCGGCGGCGACTGACAGGGCTGTCGTACTCCATGCGGACGGAATTCTGGTTGATGGTTCCAGCGTCCTGCCGGTTTCGTTGCACTGGGATTCGAGCCACGGCGCAAAGTGCTATGTTCCGCGTGACGGCGAGGGCAGTGCCTTCAACAGAGACGATTTGAGTACGATGGCTGAACAAGGACGTCTCGTGATAACGCTGACCGGACACGCAGGCAGGCAGGCGAATGCGGCGGCAGCACAACCGGCTCTCTGGACCCTGGGGCCGATTGAACAACAACGAGGACGACAGGAGTTTCCTGTTGTCAGTCCGGAGAAGAGAACGATGGTACTGAGCGGTCGACACTTCGATCGTAGTGCAAGGCTGTTCGTGGACGGCCAACCGGTTGATGGAGAGATTAAAGTTGGTCCATCGGAGACAGTTACTATCTCTCTCGAAAAACTGCCTGTCGAGGGAATTCACTTTCTGCAGGTCCAGACCGTTGACGGGTTGTTCAGCAACGAGTTTATCTTCCATGCCGCAATTGACGCTCAAGCGGCCATCGCACTTCGCAGCAAGCTTGACGAGCCGCATACATCGGCGGGTTCATTGCGTCGAATTCTGGCAGAAAAGTCTTCGATCAACGGTCGACGCGATGATGGATCCACTCCCCTGAATCAGGCAGTGGTCTGGGGAGAGACCGACATCGTCCGCGAGCTACTGAAACGCGGCGCGGACGTAACCGGTACCAATTCCGACGGAAACACACCCTTGCACCTCGCAGCCTTCTTTGCTCGACGAGAAATCGTAGAGGTGCTTCTCAAAAATGGGGCCAGCGTTGAGACAAAGAATCACAATGGCGAAAGGCCCGTCGACGTTGTGTCTGGTGAGTGGACAGAATCATTGGAGAGATTCTATCGACAGATCGGAGTCTCCCTTGGACTGCCGATCAACCTTGATCAGATTCAGCAAGATCGACCAGAGATTGCCGAGTTGCTTCGTCAAGAAGGCCGATGAAGAACGCCGGCAGCAACATGAGAACATGTGAATGTGGAGCCTAAGAGGACAGCCGGCATGCTGAATAACCGGCTCAAGACTACCCTGTCATAGGTCCGCCATGAGGATTTTCGCATTCTGGCAAGTAGTTGCTGCGAACACATCTCCCACGTCCAAGCAGATGACAACACGTTCACCCAAAACCCAGGTTAACTCTGAACTTTCGAGCTTCCTGATGACTTCCAGTTCGAGCAACACAGTGACAGCAGCAGGTGACAACCGTCTTCCAGTGACCGTGCTTTCAGGCTTTCTGGGAGCCGGCAAGACGACGTTGCTCAATCATGTTCTTTGCAATCGCGAAGGGCTGAAAGTTGCTGTCATTGTCAATGACATGAGCGAGATCAACATTGATGCTCAGTTGATCGCGAACGGAGACGCTCAGCTCAGTCGAACCGAAGAGAAGCTGATAGAACTCTCCAACGGCTGCATCTGCTGTACTCTGCGGGAAGACCTGCTTACGGCGGTCGCATCACTCGCTGCCGAGAAACGATTTGACTACCTGATCATCGAGTCGACCGGGATCTCCGAACCTGCACCCGTGGCCGACACTTTCACTTATTCCATTTCCGAACAACTGTCGCTTCTGGATGTTGCGGTGCTGGATACGATGGTCACCGTAGTTGACTGCCGCAATTTCCTGCACGATCTCCGCATCGGCGAAGACCTGAAGGCACAGGGACGTCAGGCGACACCGGATGATCCAAGAACGGTGGCTGATCTGCTGATTGATCAGGCTGAGTTTGCGGATGTTCTGATTCTGAACAAGACGGACCTTGTCTCCCCTGAGGAGCTCGCGAGGATCGAAGGTTTCCTTGAGCATCTGAATCCGTATGCTCTGAAGATCCACAGCCACTTTGGCAAGGTGCCGCTTTCATCGGTCCTGGGGACTCATCGATTCGACTTTGAAAAGGCAAAAACCTGTCGAGGCTGGCAACTGGCTTTACGAGACGACGGCGCGAGTGAAATTGAAGAGTACGGAATTCGCAGCTTCGTCTATCGGTCGCGAATTCCCTTTCACCCTCAGCGATTCTACGAACGATTGTCCGGGGAATGGCCCGGGGTTCTACGTTCCAAAGGTTTCTTCTGGCTCTCAACACGGCTCGACAAGATCGGCGTCTGGTCACAGGCCGGCCGAGTTGCCCGGCTGGACGTTGCTGGTTTCTGGTGGGCGAGCCTCCCGCCGGAAGAATGGCCGCAGACTCCGGGATTTCGCGAAGCCGTCATGAAGACCTGGGATCCTCAGGTGGGCGACTGCCGCCAGGAACTTGTCTTCATCGGAATCGAACTCGACGAAGCACGAATTCGCCGGACACTGGATCAATGCCTGCTGACCGACAACGAAGTTCGACAAGGTCCCGAGGCGTGGCTCAATTTCCCCGACCCGTTCCCCAAATGGGACGTAAGGCGTGCCGATGCGGCTTCACAAACTTCTGGCTGAACTCCTGCGAAACGGCCCATTTTTCAGGCGCGCAGTCAATTGCCGTACGGCAAAAGAACCAGTTTCAAACTTCCATCCGTCGTCCAATGGTCGCCGCCGCCGTTGTGGCCTTCACGCAGAGTGTGGAAGTTGCTGATGGTCTTTGGCTGGGAATCAGGTACAGCTTTTGACAGATCATCCATCAATTGATCGCGTTCGTGGTCGACGTCGCCATCGATGTGATGAGTAATCTGACCAGTGGTGTAACTCAGGCCGACGCGTTCGTCGTACGTGGCTGAGCCGACCCACACGGGTTGACCATCTTTCCATGGTCGAGTGGCTTTCCAGAATCGAACGTGATGCCGTTTCTTCGGATTGTCTCCGACAGGCTTTTCGAAGGCGAGGTCCTGTCGGCGATTGAACAGAAAGAGACTGCTTACCGGAGCTTCCTCATACTTGCGATCGAGGACGGTGGCTTCAGCAATCTCGAGGCAGCTTTTCATTGTCAGCGAATCTGCAGGGAACCAGCCAGCCTTCAACAAGGCTCGCTTCAATTCAGTTTCCGTTCCGATGATCGCGACATTCAGAGGATCGCCTGGGTGATGATCTCCTGTGCGAGTCACTCGCGGTACGTCAGCCCATCGCGGATGAGTTGCCGCGTACTCTTCCCAGAACAATGGTGTTACCAGATATGCGGCCGCCAGATACAACATCAGCAGTATCCCCGCCTGCTTTGCGACCAAATGGGTCAGGGGGTGCGTTTTCATTCCGGATGATTCGGAGTTCGACGTTTCCACTCAATTTCTCATTTCATTCTTGACCGGAAGACCCGCTTTCCCCGGCAGATGAATCGGACACATCTCCCTGCCGCCTGCCAACGAAAACAACGCTGCCATTCATCTGACTCAGACCTGCCGCAGATCGTATTCTTGCGACTAAGGAGAAAGCCAGCGACAATGTGAGAGCACCAAAAATGAACGAAGTTGCGGCGTGTTCGATTCAAGGGAATTACTGTGATTCTGCATTCGCGTTTATTTGTTTTCCTTCCGTCAATTCTCGGCTTCTTTAGTCTCGCCAGCCAGGCCGCAGGCCAGGTGCCCGCAGGCCTGTTTCGCTTTTCGGATTCATTCGACGCTGTTGAACAGAAATCGATGCCGGCGGCCGCAGTTGTCGACGGGAGGAAGTTTAGTCGCATCGATTACCCGGAGTTTGGTGCTAGCGAGTGGCAGGTACGACTGATCGCAGACGAAAAGCGGTCAGTCACCTTCCGGAACTCACCCAGCGCGGATTTCGTTGTGCAGTTCCCGGAGTCCTCAGAGGTCGTGCTGCATTGGAACAAGGGCAGCCACGGTGAAGCCGATGATTTTCATCCTCTTGTCAACGACTTTGCGGTTCATCCGGAGAAGACAATTGAGTCATTTGGCGGACGCTCTTCTGACGGAGCGATGCCCTACTTCAATGTCGCCGGTCATGCAGGAGGATTGATCGTTGCCATCGGCTGGACGGGTGACTGGAGAGTCAGTTTTGAGCGACAGGACAAGAGTTCCGTTCGTATCAAGGCGGGGTTGAAAGAAGCCGACTTTCAGTTGCCGGCTGGCGAGACAGTGCGACTTCCTTCGATCCTTGTCATGCCATACAAGGGATTATGGACGGAGGGCCAGAACAAGTTCCGCCGGCTGATGCGACAGAAGCTGACACCGACCAATCATGATGCACTTCAGCTGATGCCTGTAGCCGCGAGTGTTCATGGAATGCTGGCATTCAACGATACGTCTTCGGAGAACCTTCAGGCGCTGGCCAATGAGATCACGGCCCAGAAACTTCCGGTGGACACGTTCTGGCTGGATGCCGGCTGGAACGAAGGTGGCTTCCCTGGCTTTCAGGGAAATCCAGATCCAGACCCAAAGCGATTTCCACAGGGACTTGGGCCATTGGGACACCTTGTAGATTCGAGGGGACTTCGCTTCCTGCTGTGGTTTGAACCTGAGCGCGTCATGCGAGAGACCTGGCTGCACCGCGAACACCCGGATTGGCTTCTGCGTCCGGTTGGAACGCCGGAAGCACTTCGGTATCAGGAGAATGATGGCTTCCATCTTCTGAACCTCGCGAAACCCGACGCTCGCCAATGGATGATTGAAACGGTCTCGCGCTGCATCACGGAATGGAACGTCTCCATTTATCGTCAGGACTTCAATCTCTACCCCGCATGGTTCTGGGCCTCACAGAACTCGCCGGATGAAGTCGGCTTGAATGAAGTTCGATACATCACGGGGCTCTATGACGTACTTGACGAATTACAACGACGACATCCCAAACTCATCATTGACAGTTGTGCCGCCGGTGGTCGACGGATGGACTTTGAGATGATGCGACGCTCAGTGGTCCTTTGGCGAAGCGACAGCTGCTGGGGAGATTCGAAGTATCCTCGAAATGTCCAGAACATGACCGCCGGATTATCGCTTTGGATTCCGCTGCACGGGCTTGGAGCCGCCGCGCCGGATACGATTGCTCTTCGAAGCGGAATGGGGGCGTGTTCGTCGTTCGCTGTAAACTATCGGGACCCAGCCGCCGTTGAGTCCCTCCGAAAGCACCTCGAACTCTACCTGCCTGTTCGCCGATTGTTCATGGAAGACTATTATCTGCTGCTGGCGCCAAAAGAAGCAGCGGACGAATGGGTCGGCTTTCAGTTCCATGACCCTCAAACCCAACACGGCATCGTCCAGGCATTTAAGGGCTCCACGGGGGAACCTTCCACGATCCAGCTAAAGATCAAAGCGGTCCAGCCCAACCGCCGCTACCTGGTCACGAACTGGCACCAGCCTGATTCTCCGCAGGTCTTGACCGGCCAACAGCTCCTGAACGAGGGCCTGCCACTGTCCTGTGCACCCGACACCGGCACCGCCACCGTGTACACATATCGCCCGGAGTGAATTACCATAACAACATTTCCCAGAACACCTTACAGAAAATCATCACACCACAGGTGCCAGGCACCTTTAGTCCTAGGTGCCCCGCAGGTACCAGGCACCTTTAGTCCTGGTCTGGCCTGTCGTGAGCTCGGGACGAGGCAATTCCTGCCGGTTTGCAGCGGGGGGCGGAAAGCGGTTTCCTTGAAAAGCCCATTTCCAAAGCCTTCGCCTTGACCGGTCTTGAAGGGTTTGGGAAAAACCACTGGTCTGTGGCCCGGTTGGGTCACCCGTATGAACCTACCCACCCCAAGGAACCGGGGTTTCAGACTGGCAAATCTGGCAAAGGAGTGCCTAAATCGTGAAGAAATTTGCTCTTGCCCTTGCGGCTGCCCTGGCAGTCGGAATCGCCCCGCTGGCTGTCGCTCAGGACGCCGCTAAAGCAGCGCCGGCAAAAGACACAACTCCGCATCGAGTTGGCCTGGTTGACATGGCCAAGGTCTTCGAAGGCTATTCGAAGTTCAAATCAATGCGAGAAGAACTGGCCGCGGAAATCAGCAAGAGCGATGCTGAAGCCAAGGCTATGGTTGAAAAGATGCAGGCCAAGCAGAAGGAAATCGCAGAGAGCGGTCTGACTGCCGGCAGCCCTGAATACGAGCGTGCTGAAAAGGAACTGCTGGATGCAAAGGGCGAATTCGAAGCCTTCCGTGCAGCGACTCAGCGTAAGCTGGCTCGTCGTGAATCCGAAATGTTCAAGGTGATCTACGCTGACACGACCAGCATGGTCAAGAAGTACGCCGAGTACGCTGGTTACACCGTCGTTATGCGATTCGACAGCAAGGATATCGAAGACGATACTCCACCAGCCGAAGCTGTTCAGCGCATGAACAAGCAGGTTGTTTACTACCGCGCTCAGGACGACATCACCGAGATCGTTCTGAATGCTCTGAACAAGAACTTCGACACAGCTCCAAGTGGCGGTGCCAAGGCTCCTGTCAAGCAGACCAGCGGAGCATCTCGCGGAGCACAGAACTAATCTGTCTGCTCTGAGTGTCGTGTTGTGAAGAACTCCGGCAGTGGATGGTCAATCAGCATCCACTGCCGACTTTTTGATTCACTGTGCATGTGAGTACTCCTCTTAACGAGGCTGTGATCTGGCGAGATCATGGAAGTCTGCACGGTGTTCTGACCCACCTGACTGAACTGCGACGTTTATGCTCTGTCTGTTTCGGGGGATTGAGACCATGGCGACCGACTTTTCTTCGCCGTCATTTCAGCAGACGCTCGCACGGCCCGCAGTCGTATCAGGTCGAGGCTTATTTCACGGGATTGAGGCCAAAGTCCGCCTTCTCCCTGCAGAAGAAAACACAGGGATTGTCTTCCGCCGAACCGATCTCAAGTGGCGTCCGGAAGTTCGTGCTCACGTTGATTTTGTTTCAGCAGCTGCACGGCGCACAATTCTCGAATCATCCAATGGTGCGGTCGTAGAGACGGTCGAGCACCTGATGTCCGCACTGGCCGGGCTTCGCATTGACAACTGCGTGGTCGAAATCAACGCCATCGAAGTGCCGGCCGTTGACGGATCCTGTCTGCCATTCTGCGATGCGATTCTGGAAGCCGGAATCAACCAGCAGACGGCACGCCGTTCGGTTCTTCTGATCGAAGAGCCACAATGCGTAAATGACCGGGCGGGTGCTCAGTGGATCGAAGCTATTCCATCGATGAATGGGATTCCCACGGTGGACTACCAGCTGGATTACGGTCCGGGATCACCGTTCTCTCCCCAGTCTTTTGCGGTTCAGCTGACTCCCGAACAATTCCTGAATGAGATTGCTGCGGCGCGCACCTTTGTGCTTGCCGAAGAAGTGGAAGCACTGCAGGCTCGCGGCTTTGGCCGCCATCTGACCGGTCGGGATCTGGTTGTTTTCAACGCGGATGGAACCGTGGTGGACAACAAGCTTCGATGGCCGGATGAGCCCGTGCGGCACAAGATTCTGGACTGCATCGGAGATTTGGCCCTTTGTGGACGAAGTTTTTCGGGCCATGTGGTTGCAAGTCGAAGCGGTCATAAATTAAATCATGTCATGGCCAAGACCCTGTCGACGATAGAACAAGGGAGTCCGGTGCTCAGTAGAGCTGCGTGACGACCTAGGAGGCGGAATCAGGAAGTCCGCCAGGGGAACCGCCCAAAAGCTTTGATCAGGATGATCAGCATGGAAACTCGGATATCGCCACTGTCTCAGGTGGATCCCAGCGCAAAAATCGGGGAAGGCGTGGTCATCGGGCCGTTCTGTCTTGTCGGTCCCGGAGTGACCATTGGCGACGGCTGCGTGCTGAACAGCCATGTCGTGCTGATCGGAAATACAACGATTGGTGTCAACAACCGTTTCTGGCCTGGCTGTGTGATTGGGGGCGACCCTCAGGATGTCAGCTGGCAGGACTCCGACACAGAAATCCATATCGGTGACAACAACATCTTCCGCGAAGGTGTGACCGTCAATCGTGGCGCCGAGAAAGAAGACGGAGTCACTCGAATTGGCAATAACAACATGTTTATGGCCAACAGCCATATCGCCCACAATTGTCGCATTTTCAACAATGTGATTCTTGTGAATGGTGTGTTGCTGGGCGGACATGTTCACGTTCACGACAACGCGATTGTCTCCGGTAATTCCGTGGTTCATCACTTCTCTACGCTGGGCCGGCTGAGTTTCGTCAGCGGCGGTTGTCGTGTGCCTCATGACATTCCTCCATTCATGCTGGCAGCAGGAAGCGACGACCCGACTCTGAAGACGATCAATGTCGTTGGCATGCGTCGCGCTGGAATTTCCAACTCGACCATCGAAGTCATCAAAGAAGCGTTTCGCCTTCTGTATCGTCGCAATCGTCCCCTGGACGAAGTTTGTCGATACTTCGATGACACACTACAGGGCATCATTCCGATCGAACTGTCAATGCTGCTGACGTTCGTGGGTAATCAGCGAGCCGGCAAGCTGGGTCGAGCTCGGGAAGCGATTCGCAACAAACCGGCAGCAGACGCTCAGGCATCACAGGAACGCAAGGCGGCATGAACCGAGTCAGGCTGGCAGTCATTGGCGTTGGGGCGCTCGGGCAACACCATGCCCGCATTCTCTCAACGATGGAAGACGTGCAACTCGTCGGAGTTGTCGACGCTCGCGAACAGCAGGGCCGTGAAATCGCCCGGAAGCATGGCACCCAGTGGTTTGCCCATGCGTCCGAAGTGATGTCGCTCGTCGACGGCGCTGTCATCGCGGTGCCGACCGTCGCTCATCTGGATGTGACTCGTCCATTCCTGGAAGCCGGCAAAGCCGTCCTGGTGGAGAAGCCTCTGGCCCATACTCTGGATGCCGCGCGCACTTTGCAGCGACTGGCGTCCTTTCGCCGGGGACTGCTGCAGGTCGGACACGTTGAGCGTTTCAATCCGGCATTCCAGTTCCTGAAACAACAGTGTGGACGGCCGCTGTACATTCGGTGTCAGCGAGTCAGCCCGTTCACGTTCCGATCGACGGACATTGGCGTGGTCCATGATCTGATGATCCACGACATCGATCTGGTACTTTCGCTGACGGGCGACACAATCGATGAGGTTTCATCATTTGGAGCCGTCACTATCGGTCCTCATGAAGACATGGCCACGGCCCGACTGCGAACTCGCCGAGGAGTCTTCATCGATTTAACCAGCAGCCGAATGAACCCGGTTGGAGAACGTTCGATTCAGGTCTGGAGCAACGAGGGCTTTGTTTCCGCTGACCTGCAAAGCCGCAAAGTGACCACATGGAAGCCGTGTGCAGCACTTGCCGCCAATCCAGGAATGGTTCACGACATAGTTTCCGCAACGCCAAACCCGCTGACTCTGAAGGACGAGGTTTTCACGAAGTGGATGAAGAAGGAAGAGCATCAGGCGTCGTCCGCCGATGCACTCACAGCCGAGCTTCGTGACTTCGTTGACTGCATTCGCCATCAGGGTGTGCCACAGGTTCCGGGCGAAGCCGCAGTGGCCGCCATGGAAGTCGCCGAGCGAGTTCTGAACGGGATGTCCGTCTGGTCGTGGCAGTCAGGCCGCCAGGAAGACCGTTCTCGCCACGCCGCCTGAGAGTTACACTGACCGAGTCGCACCGACCTCCTTCGAGGGGCTTCGTGCCACAGGTACAACGCTCAAAAGAAAAGCCATGCCTCTGCGGAAATCCCAGAGCATGGCTTTCAGAGTTTTGGCTTAATCGTTGAACAACACGACAGGGCATCAACCCTGAACCGCTCGTTCCGCAGACTGGAACCCACAGGTCTTGTGGGCGCCATCGCAGAATGGGCGGTTGGCGGATGCTCCGCAGCGGCACAGCGCAAAAGTTTCTTTTCCCTTCAGATCGAAGGAATTGCCAGCAGCGTCTGTGACAGTTGCCGGTCCGGTAATAAGGAACGGACCATGGTCTTTGACCTGAATCTTGAGTTCTGACATCGTAGAAATTCCCGTGAACTGTTGAATTCGCACTCGAGCTGGGCCCACCGCCCAACTCATCTGGATATCGTTTGAAATGTGGTCAAAAAGCGAACGGCTTCCTGAGGTCGCAGTGGTCGACAGCCTCCGAGTCACGTTCCTGCGAATTCCCTGATCGCCTGGCCATTCGTTCCGAACCACCGGCGCGGGACAGTAGTCTTCTCGTTGGTTTGTTTCAATACACTGTGGGCAAATGTGAAATGACCGATTCTGAACAGCCTCTGGGCGGCCCTGAAACCACGAGCGACGCGGGCTATGTGATTCGTGAAGCGTGCCGCGACGATATTCCTCAGCTGGAAAACCTTGTGGACCGCTTTGTCCAGATGAACCGTCTGCTGCCGCGCACGACGGACGAATTGTGTGATCTGATCCCCTTTGGGTTCGTGGCGGTAGCTGATGATCAGGTTGTCGGTTTTGCGGCGCTGGAAATCTACTCTGCCAAGCTGGCGGAAATCCGCAGTCTTGCCGTGCATGACCAATACCAGGGGCGTGGCATTGGCCGAGGGCTCGTGCAGCGCTGCGTGGAGCTTGCCGTGAAGCGTAATGTTCTGGAAGTGATGGCCATCACTTCCAGCGACAAGTTCTTCCAGGCCTGCGGTTTTGACTTCACGCTGCCGGGCGAAAAGAAAGCGCTGTTCATCCAGACACGCGATGAATACTAGGCGGATCGCCTGAGGTTTGCTGGTCTCTCTTTCGGCCTGCCTTGCAGCAGCAAGCCCGGAGATTTGAGCAACGGACCGAGTAAAAATTTTTCCGTTTCGGTGAAAGAGCCTTGACTGCTCTATTGATTTGAACCTCCATGTGATTATAACGCCGGCGCAGTGAGGTTTCAGGCGCATTGTGCGATCTGAAGCGGGGACCCGGCCGACGTGACCAGAGCTGTTATCGGCACGAGTTCGGATCCCCGGAACGGACTCATCCCTTGTCTGGAGGTGTTGAGGGGAATCTGCCTGTTGGCGTCGCCCTTCGCCCGATGGCTGCTGCTGAAAGATTCAGAAGCCACGGAAGAGACTCGTTTCAAGATTCAGTGAACTTTGAATGTCAGTCCGGGATGGAGTCGGCCGGTACTGGCTCGAGTCTGCCGACTTCAGATTGATGTGCCTGCCTCGGTACCTCTGAACGAACCCTGCCCATGAGTTAAGATGGCGGACTGTTGCTTTCGGCAATCCTCTCAGTCACCATCGCTTCGCATGCCTTCCTTCGATTTGCAACAGCATAGCTGACTAATCGGGAATCAGGATAAGTTCACCACCAAGGCTGCGCGATGTGGAGAAATCGCTCGTGAACGACGTTTCGTTCGGCGGGGTTGAATGTGGAAATTCAACCGCCGTCAGCCCGGACCAGGAAGAGCCTCCGGGTAGTTCAGGTCTTTTGCCAGTCCTGACATCACCAGATGGAATTGCCCCATCAACGACATCAGCTTCGGCTGTGTCAGTTCTTGAATTGCTGAGAGCCGGCACATCGGCTCCGGTTCGTACAAAATCCGCTTCGCCGGAACCCGCTGCGTCTTTTCGCATCGACGCCGGACATTATTCCGGTTCCCCGGGTCGCATCGAGAATCCTCGAACGACGCTGTTCCGGGAACGCTTCTTCCCCGACACGACTGACGCCGACTGGGACGACTGGCGCTGGCAGTCTCGACATCGCATCAAGACGCTCGATCAGTTTGAGCGGATGCTGGAGTTGTCGACGGAAGAACGCGACGTGCTGTCGGATGGCGGAACGCTTCTGCCCACAGCCGTGACACCTTATTACATGAGCCTGCTGGATCCAGACGATCCGCTGCAGGCACTTCGCAAGACGGTTGTTCCGACGACTCGAGAGTTCGTACGAACTCCGGGTGAAGCCGACGACCCGCTTGGCGAGGACGGTCACAGCCCGGTTCCAGGGCTGGTTCACCGTTATCCGGATCGAGTTCTCCTGCTGCCGCTGGACTTCTGCTCCACCTATTGCCGCTACTGCACTCGTTCGCGAGTTGTGGGGCATGGTGAAATTCAGCCGAACGTTCAGCGACTGGAAGCCATCTTCCATTACCTGGAGGAGACGCCTCAGGTTCGTGACGTGCTGATCTCCGGCGGCGACCCACTGGCACTCAGCGACGATAAGCTCGACTGGATCCTTGGACGTCTTCGAGCGATCCCGCACATTGAGTTTGTTCGAATCGGCACAAAGATGCCCGCCGTGCTGCCTCAGCGCATCACTCCGGAACTCTGCAACGTGCTGAGAAAATACCATCCGCTTTGGATGAGTGTTCACTTCCTTCACCCGGAAGAATGCACTCCGGAGGCCAAGGTCGCGTGTGCTCGCCTGGCAGACACCGGGATCCCGCTCGGATCGCAGACGGTTTTGCTGAAAGGTGTGAACGACGAAGTCGAGATCATGAAGCAGCTGGTTCACAAACTGCTTCTGATGCGAGTGCGTCCGTACTACATTTATCAGTGTGACCCGATCAGCGGTTCATCCCATTTCCGAACGCCCGTTTCGAAGGGACTGGAAATCATCCAGGGTCTTCGTGGACACACAACGGGCTATGCGGTGCCGACGTACGTGATTGATGCACCTGGCGGTGGCGGCAAGATCCCGCTTCAGCCGGACACCGTGATCGGTCGCGACGGTGATGACATCCTGCTGCGGAATTTTGAAGGCAAGACCTTCCGGTACCCGGATCCTCTGTGATTTGTGGTTTGGCCATCGAAAACCAATTAAGGCTCGCGGAGTAACAAACTTCTGCGAGCCTTTTTCCTTGGGGTTTTTGCCGTGGGAGTGATGGGAGTAAGAGGAATTAGAGGAAGAATGGTGGGGCGTAGCGGAAGTGCCTGGCAGGCAGGCGACTCTGGGAAACCTGGCCAACTCCAGGAACTTCTTGACTGAAAATAGCGGTTCTTCTACGGTCCGCCCAGATTGTGACGTCCGGTCATCGTTCGACCGGAGATGTGTGAATTTCCGACGCCGATGGCCCAAAGGAATTTTTCAAGATGGCTGACCTGATTGCTCCTCATGGAGGATTAACTGAACCCGTTTGTCGCACTGTTGGTGAGCAGGAGCGAGAAGCGTTTCTCGCAGAAGCCAAAACACTGGCTCAGGTCCCTGTTTCGTCGGCCGACCTTTCCAGCGTCTATCGATTTGGTGACGGGACTTTGAGCCCGCTGACTGGTCCGATGAACTCGACGGTGTATCACCAGGTTCTGGACGAATGCTATGTGGTCAGCAATGGTCAGAAGTATGCATGGACCATTCCGATTGCATTCCCAGTCACTGCCGACCTCGCAAAGACTCTGAAGGCCGGTCAGAAGGTTGCACTGACGGCACCAAACGGCGACATCGTAGCGACACTGGAGATCAATGACGTCTACGCATGGCCAAAGCTGAAGTATCTGCGATCGGTCTATCTGACCGATCGACTTGATCACCCAGGCGCTGATATGGTCATCAAGGGCGAAGCCGACAAGTCTCATTTGATCGGCGGCGAGATCCGAGTTCTGCCGCAGCCGAAGAACGCATCGTTCGGCAAGTACGTTCTGACACCACGCGAAGTCCGCAAGCTGCTGGCATCGCGAGGATGGAATGCGGTTGTGGCTTTCCAGACACGCAATCCACTGCACCGTGCTCACGAGTATGCTCTTGTGTATGGACTTGAGACGCTTCTGCGTGAAGGCTACAACGCCGGCGCAAGCCTGAATCCGCTGATTGGCGAAGTCAAAGGTGACGACGTCAACGCGGAGATCCGCATGCAGACCTACGAGAAGCTGATCACCGACCGCGCCCTTGGCGACGGCGACAGCGACCAGAGCCTCTGGGGTCCTCGAGGCGAATCGGTCCCTGACCGAGTTGTGCTGCTGGGTCTGGACATCAAGATGTTCTACGGCGGGCCAAAGGAAGCCGTGATGCACGGCATCTACCGACAGAACATGGGATATACTCACCTGATCATCGGCCGAAAGCATGCGGACGCTCCGTACGCCAACGGCGAAGCGATCTGGGGTGACTTCGATGCTCAGGAAATCTTCAAGAAGCTCGGCGGCGACCTCAAGATCAAGACCGTCAACGTCGGCTTTGCGGCCTACTACGAATCGGTTGGACGAGTCGATCTGATGGAACGTCACAAGGACGAAAAGCCATGGTCCATCAGCGGCAAGGATATCCGCGCAACGCTGCAGAAAGGTGAGATGGTT
>CAZIGZ010000005.1:57467-92156 GCA_964538835.1 uncultured Chitinophaga sp.
CATCATGCGACCAAGCACCTCACAGATTCTGGCCGCCGCAATGAAGGTTGGCTGATCCGCCGAAGCTCTTTGTCGGCCCGCCGAGATTGAGTTTGGTACAATCGAACAAAGGCCACCGATCACTCGGTGGCCTTTCTTTTTTGGCGGACGAAGCCCACGCACTTCCCGGGAGGACCAGCCAGAGTCGCAGCGGGCAAAAAATCTGGGCAGAATGGTTGGCCGAAGTTGAGATTTCCGGGTCATGAACTTGCCGTGGTGAACATCGATGTGAGAATCGTGTCTCCAGATTCGATTCTTCGAGTTCTCTTGACGGCACTTCGGCTCGTCGGAAATTGACTATGACCATGACGGTGACCAACGGGGTTGCGAGTGATTCTTTCACGGATCAGAAGGTCCAGGATTTTCAGCGAGATGGCTTTTTGATTGAGCGAGGTCTCATCCCTGAGACCTACCTGCGTCAGATGAAATTGATCACGGATCGAGATCTGGCAGGACACCTGGGAGATGTGGAGTACGAAGCCGAACTGCATTATCCCGGCGCGCCGGAATCGATGGATGCGGAGGGCGGGAAGACAATCCGGCGACTTCGCCAGGCTGTCAGTCGTGATCCGATCTTTCTTAAGCTGCTGAAGGAGCCGTTCCTTCTGCATCGACTTCAGCAGCTGCTTGGTCCGCATGTCGTGATGCCACTGGCTCACCATAACTGCATCATGACCAAGCAGCCTCGATTCAGCAGCGACACAGGCTGGCACCAGGATACTCGCTACTGGTCCTTTCAGTCCGGTGACCTCGTCAACATCTGGATCGCGCTTGGGCCGGAGAACAAGCACAACGGGTGTCTGCAGGTGCTTCCTGGAACACACCTGGCCGCTGCAGACCGTTCACGTCTGGATGAGGCGCTCTTTCTTCGAACGGATCTGCCGGAGAATCAGCCGCTTCTTCAAACGGCACAGCCAGTGGAACTAGTCCCTGGTGATGTGCTCTTCTTTCACGCTCGCTGCTTTCATGCAGCCACGCGCAATTATTCGACTCAGACAAAGCAGTCGGTCGTGTTCACATTCCGCTCTGCCGACAACAAGCCCATCGCGGGGACTCGATCGTCGCAGTGGCCGGAACTGCTGCTGTCATAGATCTGATCCATCATGCAATCAGGCGACTGATTACTCAATCGCTTTGCGAAGCAGATTGTGAGTCATGATCTGTACTCGTTCATCTGGTCCATGCGGACGGCTGAAGTGTGACCACGGCAACGTGTGTCCCGGTGGGTCACCCAAAGCCTGCGCCCACCAGATGGTTGCTGCGTTGAAGACGAAGTTATCCTTCGGCCCGGGATAGATCGTGGCGGTCCATTGCTGAGGATTCACGCCTCCCTGCCACGCGGTTCCTGACGCGACGACTTCAAGCCCCGGAATTTCCGCCGGCTGGCCATGATACTCCCATCCGATCAGTCCCGGGATGGAATCGCCGTTCTGAACGCCGGCGCCTTTGAAGATCCAGTGATCGGACTTCGTGATGGTCCAGTCTCCGCCGCCATTCACCGGTTCGACATTCCGAGCCCCCATGAGCAGGCCTTCATCCGGGCCTCGATGTGGAAACGGGCCATGTTCCTTTTCGCGCTGGACGGCATAATCATTCTCTGCTCCGTAGGGTCCTCCGCGGAAGAAGATACGATTGGGGCGACCATCAGACGATGCTCGCAGCGGACTCACCCAGCACACACTGTTCCCAGAGAGAAACATCAGATCGACACCCGCATCACGCATCGCAGCGACGCTGCTAAATTGTCGAAGATCCCAATACTCGTCATGGCCGATGCTGATGAAGCATTTGCACTTCAGTCCTCGATCCGGCGTAACCAGATCGCTGTTGGAACAGTAGGCAACGTCATAACCCTGCTGCTCAAGCCAGTACGTCATTGGAAACTCGTAGGGAATGAACTCTCCGGCTCCCACCGTCAGCGGATCGTTGACGACCGACGTGTTTTGAGCTTCCCGAGCATACGGTCTGTCGAAGCTGACATCGGCCCACGGTCCCTGACCACCTTTGGGATGAGTGTAAACCGAGTAATGACTTGGCCAGACGTTGTACGCCTGCCATGTGTTATCCGAGCATTGAAACAGAATATCCGCGGGGCGATCGTCACGCACGATGAAGATCACATAGCTTTGCCAATACGGTTCGTTACCTTCCGGAATGGTCGTCATGCGTCCGAGATACACACCACTCAGCCAGTCTTCGGGAATGGTCAGCGTGAGCGATGCCTTCCACTGACATTCGTGCAGGTCTTTTTCGCCTTTGACTGGTTCCGGCTGAGTGACTCCTTCGACGCGGTCAATGATCTTCATCAGCCTTGCACCGCGGCCACCGTAGTAGCCGGTGCGGAAGAACTCCATTCGGAACGCTCGAGCAGGATTCGATGAGACCATGATGTCGATCGACTCACCGGCCGCAACGCTTTGCTTCGAACAATAGCCTTCGATGTTTGCCGACCGACCGCCAGCATCAACTTTCACTCGAGTCAGCTGCCAGTCTCGAGCCCCCGGCTTCGCGTTCTCCTGCTGGATCAGATTGTCGGCAGCCAGACAACGGCATTCACTCGATCCGGAAACGGCAACCAGAGCCAGAACGAACAAGGCAAGGCAAGCACGCAGGGACATGGGCGACCCTTTCGCAAAGCGGAGTTGAGGCGGGAAGACGGCAGTGTGGCGACTATTTCCCGGAGTTCAATCCAGTGTCACGTGATTGGGACTCAGACACGCTCTTCGCGAACGGATTGACAGGACGACTTCTATGAGACAGGAGTGGGAACGACGGAGACAGTCGTTCTAGATTCTTACCACGAAATCTCACAGTCCGGTCGATCACGCCGAAGAGCCTCGACGCCTTGTTCCGTCACACTGGTTTTTGGCAGCGTGATCCATTGAAGGTTCTGCTTTTCTTTCAGGATATTCAGCGAGACATCAGTAATCTCAGAACTGCTCAGATCAATACCTTCGATGCGGTCCAGCGACCAGACGTTGGCAAGGTTTTCGTCTGAAATCGGATCTTTGGTCAGAAGCGGAATGTCCCGAAACCGAATGGCGTAACTCTTCGGGCCACATGCGATTTCGACCTTGTCCCAGATCCACTGCAGTGTTTCGTAGTTCACATCAGCCTGCAGCCTGGCCGGGAGCTGTTCAACAAGCGACTGAAGCTCCGGCGCTTCAGTCGGTGTCGGTGCGAAGAAGTCCTGACAAATGACGTTCGAAGTCCACTCGACTGCCCGTCGCCATTTGTCGGGATCTGTGTCCTTCGGAGGACGTTCGGCGAGTGAGTCGATCTGTGAGCAAAGATTGCGAACCTGGCTGAAGAAAATCTTCTGATCCCAGATCTTCTGCCCAACAGGCACCAGCAGGCCGATCACAATCAGCAGCAGCACGATTCCCCTGAGCGGATAGCGGCGTCTCATCAGTGTCACCAATTCCAGAGTCTTACCACTGTTGTTCGTGGAACTTCTCTCGCAGGACGGTCCCTTAGTCGCAGCTATTCCTGACTCTCGCCACTCTGCACGGGGACGCTTTCGGCCTCTGAGGCACTGATGAGCAGATCGCCGTCAGAGTCCAGTTGCCTGAACTGTTCGACGGTTCCCAGAAACTCACGCTGCGAAAGATCACCGTCCTTATTTCGGTCCATGCGACGAAACCACTCCGGGCCCGTCAGAGCATCTCTGCCTGGAAGGATCGCGTCACTGGTATTCCCGGGCATCATCTCCATTTGTCTCATCGTTCCCTGCATTCGCCCGAACTCGGAACGGCCAAGTCCGATCGTCAGCACATATTCGGTTCCCAGTTCCGTCTCTGCGAACAGCCCGTCACCGTTGCCGTCGTATTGCTTCAAGACTTCGGGGCCTTTACGAAACTCGCGGGCGGTCAGTCGCCGATCCTCGTTGGCATCAAGCAGACCAAAAAGCGTTTTCCCGTCCTGCTCCACAGTGACTTCGATCCGACTGGCAATGGCGGCCTGCTCGCGTTCACTGAAGCCAAAGAGTTCCTCGCGAGTCAGTTGAAGGTCGCCGTCCGCATCGAGTTCCCTGAACCCGGCCTTAATGCCGGTTTGGTCAAGCACGGCCTGAATGCCGGGAAATTCGGATTCATCCAACGACTGACTCTTGTCCGAGTCTGCCATCACGAACGACTGGCCAAGATAGCCTTTGGTGTCTGTCCGATTGGACGATGCTCCACCGCGAGCAACCACAGACATTCGCACCCCGTCAATCAACAGCATCTTGCGACCGAACTTCTCTTCGGCGACCTTCAGAAAGGTGCTCGCCTCCGGATTAATCGTCACCACGACATCGCTCGAATTTGCTTTGTCAGACAGGCGAACATCCAGGGTCAGATGGTAGCCGGGCTTCTCAAGGAAAGCTGCAACGCCATCAGTGTCGACAAGTTCTTCGCTGGCCCGCGAGGCGAGTCGAAATCGCTGATTCGAGATCTTTCCGTCCGTTCCGTACCGATTGATAATTCGTTCGGCAGCTCGCCTGCGAGACTCCTCATCGGTGACATGAAAGTACGGCAGGTTGGCAACTTCGGGAGTGATCGCGGAATTGCGGCTTCGGGGATCCCGAAACGGGACGAGCTCCGACAGGCTGAAAGATTCATCGTTGTCGAGATCCCGAAACCTCAGAGTCCTCCCAGAGGTCAGGAGTTCCTCGGACGCCACGATGCCGTTCTGGTCAATGTCCACAAGGCTGGACAGCCGCACGGCTTCGTCGGCAGGCTGTGGTTGAGCAATCAAGTCGAAAGCTCGCGGAAGCCGGTTCCTCAGCCATTCCGCAAACTCCATCATTTCCACATCGGTCGCGTCGGAGCTGGACGTCATAAGTTCGAGCACGTTTTTGCCGTCAGGGACGCTCGCCAGCTTCCGCATGTTGTCATTCAGCAGCCCCAGCTCAGGAACATTCAGCCGACCATCTTTATTGACGTCTATCTGTCGAGCCAGATAGCGACTGACCCAGCGCCGGTATGGCATCAGTGCCACGGAGACTTTCAGTTCGGCAAAGACAGGGCCATCGGTCGCGAGAATGACAAACGTCGCCGTGTCAGATTCCACAGGTTTCTTCGAAGCCGCCTGCGGGGAAGTCACTGCCGGTGACACAATCGAGGACGCCCAGGCTTCCATGGTGATCAGAAGTCCGGTCAAAACGGCGAAGGCCAGCGCAGGCAGGCTGAATGAAAACGCGAAATGGCCCATCACGCGGGATGGAAGTTGGAACCGCTTCACGGAAATTCTCCCGGAACGTGCATACTGTTTTCGTCCAAATCAGCGACTATCATAACGATGGACTATGATGACGGGCGATGGTGCAAGAGTTGAGTTCGTGCCGAATTTGTCTACCCAGGGTCGAAAAAGTGCCTGAACCATGCGGACTGCAGGCTCGTGGATGCATCGTGGTTCACGCTGGTCGGCGGGCGTTCGCAGAGTGAGTCTTTGAGGAATTCATGGAAAACCAGCCTGTACTGACTGCCGCGGAGTTTTCTGAACGTCGGCACGAACTTCCGGAATCCGGTCGCTGGCATGAGCTTCATGATGGCCTGCCAGTGTTGCTTTCCGCCCCGGATGAGGTGTATGGCAATATCGTCCGAAACCTGTCCCTGATGCTGGGAATGTGGTTCAGAACTCAGCCAGTGGCCTCCTGTGGATACGCCTGCTTCGGGCTTGGTCTGCACGTGAAGCAAAGCCCGGACACGGTTTACTTCCCAGCGATCACAGTGTTCCGAGAGGGCCGACCGTTTTCACAATCGGACCTGACGATCGCGACCGAAGTTCCTCGAATCGTCGTCGACATCGCATCATCAAACGATCGTCGTACCGATATGCGTCTTCGAACAACAGCGTATGTGAAGCTGGGAGCTGAAGTCGTCTGGATTCCGGACCCGTTCAAAAAAGAGATTCAGGTGATTACTCGCGGAAGCCACACGCTGGCACTTGGCAAATGGCAGGACCTCGACGGAGGCAAAGCACTGCCGGGCTTCAGAATGCCTGTTGAAAAGGTCTTCGCTGACCCTGAATGGTGGGACGGCAAATTGCCGGAATTCGAAGTCCGCCAGTAAAGCAATGCCTTTGAGTGCCGTCGCGTGCATGTCCCGTGCGGCTGCAGTACCATTCGAAGCAGTCATTGAGCCAACTCAATCCTGCCTGAAATTCCTGCCTGATTTGGAGTCTTCCTGTGCTGCTGTTCGACGGTCATCTCGACCTTGCTCTCAATGGTGTGGACTGGAATCGCGATCTGCGTTGTGAAGTTGATGATCTGCGTGCTCAGGAACGAGCACTCGGCATGACTGACCCGGGACGCTGTGGCAGCACTCTGAGTTTTCCGGAACTGCGTCGAGCAGAGATCGGGCTTTGCCTCAGCACGCTGCTGGCTCGCCAGGAAAAAGAAATCAATCACTCGTTCGGGTGGACGACACCGCAAGCTTGTTACGCCATGGCTCATGCTCACCTCGCCTGGCACCGAGCGCAGGAGCGGGCAGGGTACCTGCGATCGATCCGAACGAAGCAGGATCTGGAGTTCCACCTCGAAGACTGGAAGAGCCATCCTCAAACGGCCCCGCTCGGCTTCATCCAGACAATGGAAGGAGCTGACCCGCTGCTCGTGCCGGATACGATCAACGAGTTTTACGAGCACGGACTTCGTGCCATCGGGCTGACTCACTACGGCGCGAATCGCTATGGCGGCGGGACATCATGCGAAGTCGGTCTGGCCGTTGATGCAGTTCCTCTGCTGCGTCGCATCGAGGAACTCAAAATGACCGTCGATGTGACTCATTTGTCCGACGTCGCGTTCTGGCAGGTGCTGGAATACTTCAGCGGCCGAATTCATGCCAGCCATCAGAATTCGCGTCGACTCGCCCCGTGGCAGCGTCAGTTTACTGATGAGCAGTACAAGGCCGTCATTGAGCGCGATGGCGTTATCGGAATTGCCTTCGACATCATCATGATGCAGCCGGGTTATGTCCGGCGAGTCAGCGAGGCGACAGTGACGATGGAACGGGCCGTTGAGAACATCGATATCATTGTCCAGCTTGCGGGAAATGTTCGAAATGTCGGAATCGGAAGCGATCTCGATGGCGGATACGGTGTCGAACAAACACCAGTCGACTTTGATCGAATTCGGGATCTGCAGCGATTGACCGATCTGTTGTCACGTCGCGGTTATCCGGAAGCCGACATTGCCGCCATCATGCATGGAAACTGGATCCGCTTCTTCAGTGAAGTGCTTCCCGACTAACGGCCTGTCGAATGATGGCGTTTTCCTGACCCGAAGCGTCAGTGAGGGTTAGGAATCGAAACCGCTGTGCTCACGCAGCAGGTTGAGAATCGCTTCATCTGAAACCTAAAACACCTGCACCAGGAGTAATAAGAGACGCATGTCCGCTGAGCCGAAGTCTGCTGCCGAAGGTTCAGCAAAAGCGCCAATCTGGCTGGCCGATCTGTCGCTGCTGTCCGTCGCGATCATCTGGGGAGTGAACGTCCCCATCATGAAGATCGCGTTGCTGAAGATGGATCGCTTCGCTCTCAACGGACTGCGACTTGTGATCTCAGCAGGCGTTCTTCTGCTGTTTGCGTGGTTCGAATACCGCAAAGGGATCCGGCCTCAGATTCGAAAGAACTGGAAGCGCATCCTTGGGTACGCGGCACTGGTGTCTGTTCTTTACCAGCTGCTGTTTCTGCTTTCTGTGTCTCAGACAACATCCGCTGATATTGCACTGATCATGGCCACCGTTCCCATGTGGACGGCTATTGGTGCTCGCATATTTCTGAAGGAGTACCTCCCATGGCTGGCATGGCTTGGCCTGTGTATCGCCTTTGCCGGAACTGTTATCGTGACTCTCCAGGGCCGCGACAAAACGGCTCCTCAACCGGCCGTTGTGACTGAAGAAAGGGAGGCGGCTGAGAACCTTGAAGCGGCAACGGCACAGACTCCGGGATTGGCGACCTCATCTGCCTCTGTCACGACCGGACCGGGCGCCTCAGCACCAACTGCAACCTCAAACGACCCCGAGGCCGTTCAAAAGCAGCAACAGAGGCGATTCATCGGGAACCTGATCGCACTCGTCGCCGCGCTGACGTGGTCCGGAGGCACAATCTTCAGTCGACCGGTGCTGAAGTCTATTTCGCCGATGCAGCTTTCCGCATTCTCCGCAACGCTTGGGTTGCCGTTTCATCTGGCGATTGCATGGCCGACGATACCCGCCAGTCTCGTTTTGCTGCAGCAGATTCCGATGGATCTGTGTTTGCTCTACTCCGGAGTCCTCTCCACAGGTCTCGCGCTGCCGATGTGGAGCTTCGGAGTCAAGAACGCGGGTGCTGCCCACGCCACGATGTTTCAGAACCTCAGCCCTATCTTTGCCATTGTGACTGCCTGGCTGTGGCTCAGCGAACCTCTGAATGCCGCGCAGATCACCGGCGGCATCCTGATTCTCGGCGGCCTGCTCGTCATGCGATGGTCGCGCCCGTAGCTCGGTCATTCCATGACCGAGAGCTCTTCGAGCCGCTTGCGGCGAGGACTGTTCTACAATCCCATCCAACAACGATGGCGGCACTAATCTCACGTTCGAACCACACACCACGCGACTGAGGCAGTACTGCATGCAGGGAACAGGGTTCGAGTCATGGAATGACTCGCCCACGTAGCTCGGTCATTCCATGACCGAGAGCTCTCCGAGCCGCCAATAGCGGCAAGGACTGTTCCCAAACGCTCTCACACACCTCACTTCCCCTTCGATTATCCCATCCCCCGCTATTCACCGCCGATTCGGTACGCCTCCATGCAGCGCCAGAGGGTTCGAGTCATGGAATGACTCGCCTACGGTTTGTGACGCGAGAATCCGAGAAAGTCATGAGGACAGTTTGCCTCCAAATGGCTTCACAGCCACAATAACGCAGCGACGCGGTTCAGGGGGCTGACGACAGAGGTTGTGTGAACTGCGTTGAAGGAAACTAAGAAAAAACGACAGGTTTACGAATGGCCATCAACGAAATCCGATCCGTCACTGCTCGAGCGATCCCGCTGCTGCTGGATGACATTGACACGGACCGAATCATTCCGGCTCGCTTTCTTCGATGCGTGACTTTCGATGGACTGGGTGAGCATGCGTTTGAGGATGATCGAAAGCAGGACGCCAATCATCCCTTCGATAAACCTCAGTTTCAGGGTGCCGGTGTGCTTGTCGCCGGGCGAAATTTCGGCTGCGGCTCGTCGCGTGAACATGCTCCTCAGTCGCTGATGCGATGGGGCATCAAGGCGATCATTGCCGAATCGTTTGCAGAGATCTTCTTCGGTAACTGTAACTCGCTGGGAATTCCTGCGGTGCGGGCATCCCGAGCAGACCTGGCTCGACTGGTGGCCGCCGTCGAAGCAAATCCATCGCTTGAAGTCACCGTCGACCTGACAACACTCACCGTGAAAGCGGGCGAGCTTTCATTCTCCGTGGTGATGCCAGACAGTGCTCGTGATGCTCTCGTGACCGGTCAATGGGACTACCTGGGTCGACTGCTGAGTGCTGCGGACGAAGTGACAGCTCACGCGAAGAAAATTCCGTACCTCAACAGCTATCGTGCCTGAGCAGATCGAAGAATGGAGAGCGATTGTCCTCAATCGCTTCCCAAAAATACGGCAACACAAGCACCCACTGCTTGCCGTCTGACTGAAGGATCCATGAACTGACACGGAGTCACGTATGGCGGAATCAAACGACGATCGTGATGAACGACTGGCGATCGTCTTTGATCAGCTCATGCAGGATTCTCGCAGCGGCTCGCCCCAGCAGAAACTGGAAGTGGCCATTCGTCAGCATCCGGATCTGGCTCAGGATCTGAAGGAACTTTTTGCGACCGCCCAGATCGCTGACGACATTGCTCTGCTCCAATCGACGGTCATAGAAAAACTGTCGGGCGATGGGCCCAGGGGCGAACTGAACCCATCGCCGATCGGCACCGTGATCGGCGACTATGAGCTGCGAGAAGAAATCGGTCGCGGCGGCATGGGCGTCGTCTACCGCGCATGGCAATACAGCCTGCAGCGCACGGTAGCGCTGAAGATGATTCCGAATGCGGCGTTCGCGGCATCACAGGATCTCGCCAGACTGCGAGCTGAAGCGCTGGCGGCAGCGAGGCTGAGTCATCCCAACATCGTGCCAGTGTATGAAGTGGGCGAATACGGCGGGCAGCCCTGGTTCAGCATGCAGTTCATTGAAGGCATGACGCTTTCGGAACGCCTGATGGATGGCCCCATGATGCCGCGGGAAGCGGTGTCGCTGCTGATTCCGATCGTGGAAGCCATTGGAGCCGCTCATCGTGCCGGCGTACTTCATCGAGACCTCAAGCCGAGCAACATTCTGATCGCGGGAGATGGAACTCCGTTCGTGACCGACTTCGGACTGGCGAAACGAGTCAGCGTCGGAGAAGAAAGTCTGAACCTGAAGGGTTCCGGTTCGGACATGCAGAGCCTGACTCAGAGCGGCGCCATTCTGGGAACTCCCGCATGGATGTCCCCGGAACAGGCTGCCGGGCAGTCCGATTCGATCGATATCGCGACAGACATCTACAGCCTGGGGGCCGTGCTGTTTGCGATGCTGACCGGACGTCCTCCGTTCCAGGCGGCTTCTCCGCTCGACACGGTTCTGATGGTGATCGAACAGGATCCGCCCGATATTCGGATGCTGAATCGAGCGGTTGATTCAGACCTGGAAATGATTGTGCGGAAATGTCTGCAGAAGCCTCAGGACCTGCGATATTCGTCCACATCGCTTCTCGCGGCGGACATGCGAGCATGGTTGAATCATGAACCTGTGAGTGCTCGATCATCGACAATCGCCCAGGTGATGACTCGATTGTTTCGCGAATCACATCATGCAGCCATTCTGGAAAACTGGGGGCTGCTGTGGATGTGGCACAGCCTTGTCGTCCTGCTGCTGTGCCTGATTACGAATGCGATGCAGTTTTCTGGCGTCGATCAGCGATGGCCATACGTCAGTCTGTGGGTCATCGGACTGGGTCTCTGGGCAGGAATCTTCTGGAACCTTCGACACCGAGCCGGTCCGATCACGGCCGTCGAACGCCAGATCGCGCATGTCTGGGGCGGCAGTATGATCGCATCATCGATGCTGTTCGCCGTTGAGTCGATCATGAACCGGCCTGTCCTGGAATTCTCCCCGGTCCTCGGTGCGATTGCCGGAATGGTGTTCCTCGTGAAGGCCGGCATTCTTTCAGGCAGCTTCTACATTCAGTCGGCCATGATGTTCGCGACGGCCCTTGTGATGGCGGCCATCGAAGCCAGTGATATGCCGGATTTCAGCGTCTCACTGTTCGGCATTATGTCCGCACTCACGTTCTTCCTTCCGGGCCTGAAGTACTATCGCCAGCAGCGACGTTCACGCCGATAGGCCGCGAGAATTCGACCGCAGGCAGCAGGATTGACGATGTCACCGAAGATTGGAGACCCTGCACCACCCTCAGGTTTCTCACAGTTCTGGGATATCTCCATTCCCGTCGGAATCAGCTCGTTTCCGGCGTTTGTTTTCACCCTGATGTCCGCCATTATTGATGTGGACCATCAACCGCGGGGAGGGCCTCCGAAATGGGCCATCATCCTCATCATGGTCGTTCAGGTTGTCGCAATAACGGCAATGGCTGTCGTTGTGCTGCTGCGGTACGAGATAGCAATGCGGCAGTTACGGCAACTCGAAGCCCATGGCAGGATTCGATCGTGGCGACACCGTCGTCCTCTGCTTCTGATTTCCATGGGATGCCTGACACTCTTTGACCTGTTCCTGAACGTCGGCGCCGCGTTCGGCGCTGGCTTCTCGTTTGCCGGGATTGCCGTCATGTTCTACGTCTTCTACGTCTCAGGCATCCGACTGACGTTTCGCAGCTCAAACTAGACGCCGAAGATACTGTACGTTTATTCACATCCACAAGCAGAATTGTTGCACGTGGACCAGACTTCCGGTGCCTGGCACCTTAAGGCAAAAAACCAGTCTTTTACCACCCGATTTTGGCGTCGACTGACAAACGTGCCCGTCAAGGTGCATGGCACCTGTTTGCTAAATACTCGGTCCGAACAACCGTCGTCTTGTCCCTCCAGGCTTTACTGGATCCCGGGAAGCAGTTCTTCCGGAACCAGCGTTCGAAATTCCGGAGCAAGGTTTTGCTTTGATTGAGTCACTTTGACATCGGCAGGATTCGTGAAGTCGATTGTTCGGACGCTGCCTGGTTCGACAACGAACAGCTGCCCGGAATTGCGAGCCCACAGGATGGCATAATTTGCCAGGCCATCCGGCAGACGGATTTCGTAGGGGGCGTGGGGCGAAGCCACTTTGGGATCCGGCGAAAGGAACAGAATCTTTGCGTTGTTGGTGCGAACTTCCGGCGATCCGAATCGCTCGACACTCGTCACCTGCTGCACGGCAAGGTGCACCGAGTCACTCAGCACGTAACGTCCTGGACCAATCGCGCGACGTGGCTTTGTTGCTGCGTCCGGATCGACGGGAAGCACATTGAAGATCGTTTCACCAGTCGTCAATGTCCCTCGGAACAACGGAAGATATTCTCGCTTCTGCAGCTGAACGGTCAGATTCGTCAGGGCTTCCGGCGACGCGTCGTTCAGAAAATCGTTGACCTCGGCATCCGTCGGATCTTCGCCAAACATCTCGTTCGTGATGCGGATGATCATCTGTTTGCGATCGGCCACTGAGGATGGCAACGGAGCTTCCATGGCGACCCGCTCCGCAATATTGATCTTTCGCAGTTCCGCGGGATCCTTTGGGTCATCCGGGCGAGTCCAGCCCTGCTGATCCAATCGCACCGTCGTCGTGAAATGAACTTCGTCGCCGACCTTGGCCTCAATCCATGCGCCAACGCTGCCAGTGCTTAGCTCTTCCCGATATTCCCCGGCGCCGATCCCGATGCCGTGGCCTTGAATCTCAACGTAGTGTCCGGGTTCCAGACGAAACGTTGCCATGGGCGTAATGCCGGAAAACCAGGTACTGCCGACCTTGATTTCCTGGCCACTTGCATCGCGTGCCTGATGCCGATCGTCCTGACGCCACGTTTCAGCCAGGAACAGAATCGGGCTTTCTCCGCTATTGTGGAACAGCACACGCGATTTCAGCACACTACTAAAGGAATGCGCATCGCCTGCTGGTTCAAGCACCCAGGCGACTCGCAGGCCGTTCTCTGCTGGCTCACCCCAGGCAACGTCTCGGAGTGACTCCGGCAGAGGCGATCCGGATTTGATTCGACGCATATCACCGAATTCCAGCGGAAGGTCCGCCCAGCCCAGCGGCGCGGTATGCAGGTCTGCGGTCTTGTCGAGCAACGCAATCACATCGGTCAGCTCCCAGTCGTGATTCACATCGTAGCCCGGCAACAGTTCCGCCAGTGCGGGCGTCGCCTTGTCCTTCGGATACTGCATTAGAAAATCCTCGATCTTCCTCCGCACCGTGCCGAGGATCGCTCCGGGAATCTTTCCATCGCTCCGCGCAAATCGCTGCCATTTGGTGATAAGTGACGCTGTGGCTTCGTGTTTAGGTTTCACCGCTGTGGCGTTGTTATCCTTAATGTCTTCGTTGTCTTCTTTATTGTCTTCCTTCATTGCTGCCGGTGCTACGACAGGCCGGCGAGGTTGTTCCTGCACGTTTTCCTTTGCTGTCAACGCGGCTCGAAGTGCCGCATTCAGAGCTTCCGGAATGGGTGCGGTTGCCAGCTGGTCGCCTTCGTAGCGAGTTTCCTTCACGGCGGCGTTGTTGGTGAAGTCGTAACTTCGAAGCAATCCGGCCTGGCTGACCCAGAGAATTGTCGTGCCCGGCAACCAGCCTGCGGCCCATGTGTCGTAGCCGTTTGGAAGCGACACTTTTGTTGGGATGTTGTCCTGACCCGGCGGATACCAAACAAGATCCGCTTCGTTGACCAGTGTTTCGCTCATCGGACGACGCGAAACAACGAATCGAATTTCCTCACCTAGGTTGTACCGGCCTGGGTTTGTCGCGATGCGAGGTCGAGTCGCGGCTTCCGGATCTTCGGGCAGTACACGGAACTTGATTTCTCCGCTGCGGATCGGCCCGGCGACGGATGTGTGCCATGTTCGCGTGGAGAGCACTTTCGCCAGATTTTCTACGGCCTGCGGAGAATTGTCCGCAAGGAACCCCGCAGCTTCTTCTGGTGTTGGTGAGTTCCCGAACAGATCCGAGATGACTCGGAACAGGATCACTTCACGTTCTTTGGCGTCAAACGGCAGCGGCGTCTCACGACGGATTCGTTCGGCAATAAACTTCAGCCACCAGTCTTCGTCGACGTTCTCATTATGGTCGCCCGTCAGCAGGATTTCACCCGGTTTGAAAATGATCTCATCGTCTTCATCGGCAAGAATCCACGAACCCGCGCGAACGTTGGACCAGTCTTCTAGTTCCTTATTCTCCGATCCGATTCCAATCCCCGGTGCGTGAACTTCGCAGTATTCGCCGGGATGAAGGCGAAACGGCTCCGGACGGCCGATGGTCGTCCAGAATGTCGACGTCACAGGAACTGTCGTGCCTCCGGCAGTTGTGGCCTTGTGTTCCGGCTGGTGGAAACTGCGAGTCACAAACATGACGGGCTTGTCACCCGAGTTGTGCAGGATGACTCGCGACTTCAGTGCTGAGCTTTGATGGTATCTTTCCGCACGCGGTTCCAGTACCCAGGCCATTCGCAATCCGCCGGGCAGGGCCTCTCCCCAGTTGAGATTGTTCATGGATGCAGGGATCGGCAGGCCTCGCTGAAACGTGTTTTCTCGAATGGCGTTCATTGTTCGTTCAAGAGGGATGGTCGATACTTCTGCGATGTCATTGAACAGTTCTTCCACATCGCGCTGTTTCCAGTCACCCTGGTGAGTGAAGCGAGTTAACAGTGGCCGCATCTTCTTTGCATAGGCATCGCCGTATTGATCGCCGGAATTCAGCTCGATGAACTCTTTCACCAGATCGTGCAGCCGACTGATCAATCCCCCCGGGATGTCTCCATTCAGTCGCGCATGATCGATGCAATAGCGGAACAACACCTGCCCTTCCTTGCTGCGAGGCAATGGTGCGATCGCTGCGTAGGCTCCGCGAGTCGCTGGCGTTCTCAATTTGCCTGTCCACGCACCTTTTGGTGCATGGACGATGTTGAGCACCGCGAATAACGCCTGACCCGAATCCTTGAGAATGCCTTCCGCGAGTGAGTCCCCTCTGTTTTGGGCCTGATCATTACCCATGTCCAGGAGATCGATTGAGAGCATTTCGCGGGGCTGCAGGGCGCGATCCGTTTTCGTGGACTTTGCATTCTGAATTGCGAAGAGGATTTCACCGTTATCCTGCAGGTAGAGCTTTCGTCCCTCGACGTCGGCAGCGGGAGTGTCCGTTTCCTGAATGGCGTTGTCACAGAATCGAATCGGCTGGTCAGACACATTCTGAATCACCAGAAGGACTCGACGCTGCTTCCCGTATTTTCCGTCTGCCGCAGTTGGACGGATGCTGATCGCAGCTCGCAGTCCGCTGACCGGTTCACTCCAGTCCAGATGCTGCTCACGAAACCAGATCTCCGATTCTGAGCACAAGGCAAAAACAGGAAGCAGCGGCTCGTTGCCCCAGCCTTCGGAATTGTCGACGTCTTTGAATGCTGGTGATGCCGTTGTCCTGGAATTCCCCTGTTGTCGTGAATCCGTCGCCACTTTTTCGTCGGATTGAAGACTTGCCCCCTGCAACATGGCAATCGGTATCGAAATTGCGCCGGCGATCATCAATGAGACGCACGTGATAAGGTTCGTCATTTTTCGGCGATTCTGTTTTTCGCTCAGCACCGCTGTCAGCCGACGATGAAGGGAAGAATTTCGAGCCATCGCCAGACCACAGGCCTGCGTCCATCGCGAAGGACTCAATCGAGTCGCCACGTTCAGCAGATGTTCGGCATAGCTGGAGGCTCGCACGCCGCTGCCAAGAACCAGGTCGTCGCACGCTCGTTCTCGTTCCACATGCAGTCGCCAGGCCGCCAGCCAAATCAATGGATTGAACCAGTACAACGCACAGACCACCTGAGTCATCGCCAACACGAATAAATCGCAACGATGAACGTGCGCCAGCTCATGCAGAAGGACTGAACGCAGTTGCTCGTCGCTCCAGCCAATGGCTTCGGCCGGCAGCTGCAGCCGCGTTTTCCAAAGACCCCAGACGACCGGAATCGATCGCAGCGGATCAAACATCAACTGCACCGGCCGAGTGACGCCGAGTGTGGCCTTTGCCTGACCGAGAGCGTCCTGCAAACGCTGCACCTCGGCGAGCGGCAGGGCGTCAGCCCTCCGTGTCAACTCTAACTTCTGTCCGTCAGCCCTCCGTGTCCTGACCTGCCCGCTTTCCCGTGAGCCGCAAGGCGCTAGCCGCGGTTGTTGATCGGCTCCATCTGCAAACACTCTGCCGTCCGGCATTTGAAAAGCACTCGGAGGGCTGACGCCCTGCCGCTCGCTTGGTATTGCAACCTTCTCCGACCGTCGCAGCATCACCGACGCCACAACGAGTCGGCACATGAGCAAAAGACACCCCGCCAGCCAGATGCAGCTAAGCAGTGTCGTCCACGAAATCGGCGAACGCGGAGCAGTTGCTGGCCGGTTTTCGATCTCGGCGGGACGCATATCAGGAATTGGCACTGGTGGCGTTTGAGCATTCTCAAGCATCACATCGGAAGCTCGCTCTCTGCTCACTGGAGGCACTTCCAAATCCCGCCGCATTATCGCCGCAGGTGGCAGCGTGTCGACCTCTGGAATCAATGTGGCGACCGCTGGTTCCTTCGAACGCATCCACGTCGGAAGAATTCTCCAGGCCGGCAGAGCCAGTGACAGCAACGGCATCACAAGAAGCAGCCCGAGCGCAGTCGAAAGGACAAAATGTCGAGTCGCCGCGGAATCTCGCCGCAGCAAAAAACAGACTGAGCCAGCAAGCAGCAGCACGATCGTTCCCTTGATGGCCGAATCCACCAGAGGAAACACGAGCAGACCACCGAACGCCGTGAGAACAGAAATCAAACGATTCATCTCAACGTCCCTCCGCTCGGGCTTGTTCGATCAACGCAATCAAACGCTCACGCTCTTCGTCAGAGACGCTGTCTTTCCGCGAATGCAGATGCGCCGCAAGGGCCTGTTCCAGTGAACCACCAAAGAACGTCTCCAGCACATTCTGAAACGCATTACGCCCCGCTTTGGCTTTCGTTTCGCGCGGTGAATAAATCACTTCGCGACCATTCTCCCGTCGCTTGAGATGACCCTTTTCTTCCAGGATGTGCATCATCCGTCGCACAGCCATCGCGGTCGGAGCATCGGGAATCGAATCGACCACCTGATTGACGGTGGCCTCACCCAGCGCAAACACGGCATCCATAATCTGCCGCTCACGCCTGCTGAGATCCGTAGGCTTTGGCATCAAACATTCTCCTGCGCGAACCAACATGGCCCCATGCGCTAAATTATTAACCAAGAGCGCCGAAGCTGACAACCCTGATTCGTTAACTTTTTAACGATCAGTCACAATGGCCCGGCGAGCGGCAGGGCGTCAGCCCTCCGAGTCCACCCGTGACTGCGCTTCTTCATTTCTCCTGCCCGACATTTCGTTGGCCCCCGATATCCCCGACGCGGAAACAGCCACGTCCAGACGGAAAAGTCTGGCAGCCCTGCGATAACGGGCCATCTTGGTTGAAATTGCGTCGGCGAATCGAGACTCTCACCGACAACACGGTTCTTTGTTTCCCCGTTTACGTCTGCGAAGCCTATGAAATCTGACGAACACCCCTTTGGCGCCCTGGCACCGAGAGACGCGCACAAGCGAGGACTCCACCGCACGATGACTCTGGGCGGACAATACGCGACCCGCAATCACACGGTGAAACACCTCCGGGACTTGAAGGGCAAAACGGTTCTTACGGAGACAATGCCTTTCACAACGAAAGAGGCCGTAGCAGCAGAAGAGGCGGGGATCGATACTCTGAAGGTCAGGTTTGATCCCGCGAATCCGGCCGAGGCCATCGCAATTCGTAAAGCCGCGCCCCACACGTTCATGACATTCTGCATCGGGCTGACAAAGATCGCCACGGCAGATGAAGCGGTCCGAGCGGGTTACATCGCAATGGAAGCCGGCGCGGATGGAATCATGTGCCAGTGGGGACCAAAGCTCATTCGAGCTGTTTCTGAAGCGGGTATCCCCGTGCAGGCTCACGCCGGCCTGGTACCTCGCCTGAGTACCTGGACAGGCGGTCTTCGAGCGGTCGGAAAGACGATGGAAGAAGCCATGTGGATCTTCGAACAGATCAAGTCGTTCGAAGAAGCGGGTGCGTGGGCCGTTGAAGTGGAAGTTGTGCCAGCACAGTTGCTTGCGGAAATCTCCAAACGGACTCGCCTGGTCACGTCATCCATCGGAGCAGGCAGCGGCGGCGACATTCAGTTCATGTTCGCGGAAGACATCCTTGGCTGTCACGCTCCTCCGTATCCTCGACATACGAAACAGTATCGAAACCTCTACGCGATGGAGCAGGCAATCCAGGAAGAGCGAGTCAAAGGATTCCGCGACTACATCGACGATGTCAAAAGCGGAAAATTCCCGGGTCCGGAACACATTGTCAACGCCCCGGAAGGACTGATCCCTCAGTTCCTGTCGGCATTGGATGGCAGCGAGTGATGTCGTAGTTCCGGAAGTCACTGGATGACCAGTCAAGTGCGCCACCATCATCAATGGTGCCAGCTATTGGTCGAATCTTTACCGATAGAGCCAGATCAAGGAGAAAGAAACTCCGCTGGCGCATTCAGATCGAGGGATCTCGAATCCGCGGTCCACTCGACCTTCAGGGGCGACCGAGAGGCTTCAAGGTACGCCTTTGGTAACTTCAGAGGCGGACCGACCGATTCGAGTGTGCAGGCGTAAGTACCAGTCTCGAGGAAGAGTGGTTCAACAGCACCGGGTTTATAGAGGACGAAACTTCCATCCTGCTGAGTTGTGCCGAAGCCAACGACTTCAAACGACGTTCCATTTGCCTTCTGGACCGTGATGACTATATCGCTCGTCACCGCGTCGCCAAACTTCAGCATCCCCGGGGTTCCTCCTGCTGCCGGGCCTGGTCCAGAATCGCAACCAAGCAGGATCGAAGAGACGAGTAAGAATGCTGGGAAAGAAAAGCGGCGTTTCATGGAGAGTACTCAGTGGAACGTGAATCGATAGACCGACTGACCAGCGGCGTAGCTTTTGAATCTAAGCAACTGAGGGTTCGACTTCTCTTAAGCCAAGCCAGTTCCGGACCCCGGGTATGCGGCGGAGCAGTAGCCACTCCGCCAGCAGCACCAGAGCCAGTGATGCCGCGAAGAGTGGTAAGCAGAGCCCAATGAACAGGATGATGGAGATCAATCCCCATGAGAGACGCGGACTGAGTGCTGGCTTCGGAGCCCCCAGAACGCCTTGATCCCGCCGCTTCCACCACAGAATGATTCCGCTTACGGACAGCAGGATCAGCCCAAGAGTTGTCACAACGCCCAGCACCAGATTCGGCCAGCCGAAAAGTGCGCCCTCATGCGCAGCGATTCCGACGCCAACTGCCTTGTCGATCCAGTGTTTGTCTTTGAAGTCTTCTCGTCCGAGCATCGCTCCGGTTTGGGGATCCAGTTCAATGGTGACACGACGTGGCCGATTCGCCGTATTGGACTTCGCACTCCATGTTTTTGACCGTCCTCCCGGAGCTGAAATCACCACGGGGGGATCAAGTTCTAATGGCAGGACGTTTGCGACTATGACGTCGATGATGGCGGGGTCAACAGGTGGAGTGTCGGCACGTTTTTTCGCCCCGCCCTCACCTCGACGCTGTCCACTTCCAGCGGCTCCACCATGCACGGCATGCTCACCGCTGCCAGAAGTCCCAGGACGTGAACTGCTGTTGGACCAGTCCTGCTGGGCGACAGCCGTTCCCGTCACGTTGCGTACCTGCTTGAAATAGTCACCCCAGAACTTGGCCCACGGAAGGCCGGTGATCAAAAGAAACATTGCGAGGAATGAAATCCACATTCCCACAACGCTGTGGATGTCTCGCCAGAACATACGAGACCCGCCAAAGAGGCGAGGATACAGAACTCCCGCAATTCCTTTTGCGTTCCGAGGCCACCAGAGATACAAGCCCGAAATGAGTAGCACGATGGTCCAGCATGCCGCCAGTTCCACCAGATTGGAGCCTCGATCTCCCATGAGTAATTCGCCATGCAGCCGGAAAATCCATCGCATGAATCGCTCATCTTCCGGAACCGTATGCAGAATCTGAAGCGTTTCCGGATGAACGTAAGTTCGTATCGACCCTGCTTCGCTCTTCACAACGATTCTTGAGGCAGATGAGACACCCTCGGGAAGTTCGTAGCTGCTGAATGTCGAACCCGGCACCGCCGCAAGTGCTGCATTCACCTGTTCCGACACCGGCCTGGGCGGATTCGTCATCGTCAGATGATCAAAGTGACGGTCATTCCATGCCTCAATCTGCGGCTTAAACAGGTAGATCAAACCGCTCACGGAAAGCACAATGACGAACGGGATACAGAACAGTCCCGCATAAAAGTGCCAGCGCCAGACAGCTCGATAATCTGGCCACGATTTCAGCGACATGATGAACGATCCCACAGGACAAAAATGAGAACCTGAATGTGCACCACAGGCCCTTCTTCAATCGGAAGACATGACATGTGGTTTCGAGGCCGCTAAGGCGGGAACACGCCAGGGCTTAGAACTCACCGACAACTTCGCCACCATTTCTGCTGTGCACGGCACGATGCAGATTCGCGTCAATGTTGTCACTGAAGAGCCGCACGGATCCGTCGGCCATCAGGACCTGTGCTCCGCCCGTGTGCCAGCTTCGAGGTCCGAAGAAGCCGGTAAAATGAACGACCACATCGGGAATCCTGCTGTTTGGCGTGTTGTAGCCGTTCGTCATCGTGCTGATTGCTCCCGAGTGAGCCCATGAGGTTCCACGGCCGCGAAGTGCCGCGCTGGAGGCACCTCGCCAGTTCGTCATCGTTGGCCAGATCGCTGCCAGATTGGGATTGCTGATCACACCGCCTGGACCGTTCGACCACGCACCACCCGATGCGGCGAGTCCCTGAACGGCCTGAAGATTGGCGCTGACTCCTGAGGAGCCGTTCATCGTCGCCTGGTAATTGAACTTTGGCAGGGTTCCGGCAGGCAGAGTGAAGTCGGCACCGACGCTGCGAATCGATTCGCTCATCGCAACCGTGTTTGACGTTCCATCCGTGATGTCTCGCATTTTTGCATTCGAGTTTTCGTAACAGATTCCGTCTGTTGGCCAGCGCAGATCGTAGTTGGCGCCAGTGCCGCTTCCATAACTGACCATGTAGTTGGTGCCGGCATAGATCGCGCCGCCAGCCCCGGTATTCAATGTCTGAGCTGGATCGCTGGGACAAAGCATCATGGCCAGTGGGGTTGCGAAGGCCGCCGCAAACTGCGGGTTCGGAACAAGGCTGTTGAAGGGACCGGTAAACGCTGGTTTTGTGAAGTCCAGAAGGTTCTGAAGGTTGGCCTGCTCCATATAAGGCAGCAATCGCGCCTGGGCCGAGAAACCCTGAACGTTCGGCAGATAATTCTGAGCATTTGTCATGGGGAACATGCCAAACGCGCCTTCGTAGTTATGAAGAGCGAGGCCGAATTGCTTCAGGTTGTTCTTACATTGGGTCCGCCGAGCTGCTTCGCGTGCCTGCTGCACGGCAGGCAACAACAGTGCGACAAGAATGGCGATGATGGCAATCACAACCAGTAGTTCGATCAGCGTGAAACCTCGTTGGTTTCGACTCAAGGTACGCATACGTGCGTCGCTTTCCGGAGCATGGGCTCCGCAGTAGGAAGACGAAAAGAAATTTGAGATCACGGTCATGGGATTATTTTGTGGACGTCGTTGCCGCCGGCAGTGCAGACGGGAATGGAACTTCAGGAACAGCAACGGTCAGGGTTGCAGATTCCATTGTCTAGTCCTGGGCCAGTGATGCTGTGGCTGGAACGGATCTCTTCTGTCCGGGAGTCTGCTCAGGCAGCAAGCCCTGTGACTTTGCAATGACGTGAAGAAGCGTCTTGTTATCCAGAAATGGCTCGCGTCCGGTTTCCCCCCAGATCACTTGGCCATTCCGGTCAACGATGAATGTGCCGTGAAGCATGAATTCATCTTTCTCGTCCGTCGCGGGCGTATAGACACCCCATTGTGTTGAGACGAAGTAGTCCGTGTCGGCCAGCACCGGGAAGCCGAACCGCCCATACTCCTTGAACCGCTCCGCCGTGTGTTCGGAGGTGTCTGAGCTGATGGCGACGATGTCCGCATCAAGTTCCCGGAAGTAGTGGCGATCCTTGTCCAGTGCCAACAATTGCGCGACACAATGACTGCATCCGTAGCCAAGATAAAAGACCACGACCATGGGACGATCTTTGCCCAGCTTCGACAGTTGCTGTTCGACCTTCTGGTCATCCGGCAGCTGAAAATCCGGAGCCGCCACATCGAGCAGTGGCAAAGCCTGTCCTGCCTGCGGCTTGAACTGGGCATCTGCAAGGATGACCGAGAGACCTTCTGTCAGTTTGTTGGTCTGAGCGGCCTGCAAATACGCTTCTGCATCGTTGCGAACGTGTCCGGTAGTAACCAGACCATACTTGAGGCACACCTGACGGCACTGCTCCAGGAGGCTCTGGTCGTCCGCAGCCACCTGATCGATCGGATTCGTGATGTGATAGTACAACACGATTCCATAGAGCACTGTCACGGCGAAGAGGAAGCCCAGAAAAGTCCTGACGCCCCATTCACGCGGGGGCTTTGTTGTTTCCGGAGTAAGTTTCTCCACGGGATCTGGTGTGAGATCAGTGCGAGACATCGTTGATGACTCCTTATGTCAGAAACGGATTTCCGAAGGTCCCGGACCATCAAGCTCTGGCAGCCCGGCACTATGAATCCCTGAAAGACTGGGAAATGAGATTGCGAAAAGATAAATGCGGCATGTCGCCGCGGTACGCCAGCGGTTACTCAAGGGCTCAGAGCGACGCGCTCACCGCGGACGATCGGCAGCCTGTGGAGAGCGAGCCAGAAAATCCGGGAGAGCGCGTCGTTCTGAACCCGAGCGCAAGCGAGAGCTGGGGGCATTGTCTGTTGCTGGCGTGCACGGCGCGTGCTCGATCCAGGTAAACAGACCTTTGCGAGATCAGGCGTTCGTGCGCGGGCGTCGGCAGCAAGGTCCCTTTGCACGATGACATCCGACGGTGGTCCCAATCGGACCATCTGCGAAGACTCTCAGCAAACAGACGCCATAGCAGCTCTGACTAACTGATGCGTGGCGGCGGAACAGGCGGCTGAAGCGAGCCGACTGGCAATCGTTCTGAAGCATGAAACAGAAATGTGACAGCACCTTCTGAAGGCGTTGTGACGGAAATGGGCGACGGCATCGCGATCGGAGCACAGACAATCCACTGGCTCCCCTGACCTCGACATTCGAGCGCCTTGATGATCAGAACAAGTTGGTAATCGGAGGTGACCAACCCGTTCTCTTTGCTCGAACTTTCATCAGTCCTGATGGAATCCTGCCGCGGGATGCTCATGCTGCCAATTCGTTGTACCGCCGCAACGAGGAACTGGTTCCATTGCTGTTTCGCTTCGTGCCAATGAACTCCAGCGAGTTCTTCAAACCATGTCAGCAGCGGATGTTCCTGCGAAAGGTGCTGCCGAGCATACTTCTGTCCTGCGTTTGATGGTGCTCCAGGCTGGTCCGAATGAACAGAGCAGGCCCGCTCATGAGTTTCAATTTGCAGGTCTTCAGTCAACGAACAGATTTCGGCCTCAAGTGCCACCTTCGTTTCTGTCGCCAATTCGCGATCAGACTTCTTCTGAGCATCTTCGCGAGCGGCATCGACCACAAACCGGGGCAGCTGAACACCGTTCTTCTCGGCCCACGACACCTTTTGCTGGTTGGTAAAGCAACAGCATTTCTTCCAGCATTGGTCAGCCGAACAGCAGCCACATGTGCGATTCTGGCAGGGAAACGGCTGGCTGGTGTCTTTAGAATCGCGATTTTGTGGGATGACGGGCAGCGGAATCGGGAGGATTGTGAGCGCAAACGCAGCCGCAACGGCGAGGCTGATCAGCCGCCGAGTCAATAATTGACCAAAATAGCGATGCGGATTTCTCATTGGGATTGGCAATGTGCGCCAACGCCTTTCCTTGAAACCGACTCGCTCTCCACGATACTTATCGTAGGTTGCCAAACCATTTCGAGGCGATACTCCCGCGGCAGCGATCCAGGGATTCTCGCAGCTGGCAACACCTCTCTGATAATGGTACGGCGCGATATGAGTTCCACTGGTGTCAAGGAGGCCCAGTCGTTTCCAGTCGAGTGTCTGGGATCAATCGTGGCTCTTGCCAGTCACCGTCAGTGCGACAATTCTCAACCCCTCCCTCGGATAAGGGAAAACACACAGCAAGCAAAGGGCAACCCCTCGATTGGCCATCGACTGGCTGTTTCGATATCCGAATCAGGGATGAAGTGGCCAGGTGGCTGGCTCAATCGGGGAGACGAAGTCATCGGGCTTCGTGGTCAGTACGCTGCAGTGACAGGTTTCAAGAATTTTCTCTGCTGTGTTTCCGAGCAACAGGCCTTTGATTCCGCTGCGACCAACCGTTCCAGTGCAGACGAGATCGATGCTGTGTTTCTGTACAAAGAGCAGGATCTCCTTCCAGGGAACTCCGTAAGAAATATGGGAATGCATGCGCGATGCACCGGAAGGCAGGTGAGCAGTAAACTCCTGAAGCCGCCTGGTGGCCTCTTCGTTGATGGCCTGACGAAGCGACATGCTGTCAGAGATTCTCGCCAGCAGGTCATCAGGTACGTCGCCGGAATCGATCACGTGCAGCAGATGAAGGACAGCTCCAGTTCGTTCTGCTATCTGAATTCCCTTGATCACGGCCTTTCGGCTGACATCGGAAAAGTCTGTGGCGGCCAGCATGACGCGAGGCGGAACAGGGGCATCCTGACGAACAACCCAGACATCGGCAGGGCACTTCCGAATCAGCTTTCTGGCTGTGCTGCCGACAAGGAACTCTTTCCACCCGGATAGTCCGTGAGACCCCACAATCACAAGGTCATAGCCTTCCTGCTGAACGGCATGAGTCAGTTCAATGACGGGTTCTCCCAGCAGCGTTTCGATCGGCACAGTCAGGTCATCTGCACCGGCGTCGTGGATCTGCTGTCGCAGCTTGCGGTCGGAGTCGTGACGAATCTCCCGCTGGAACAAATCCCCTTCTGCGGAAAGCAGGTCAATCTTCGCCTTGAAGGTCAACGAATGCGCCGCACGTCGCAGGTGTTCCAGGCAATGAGCAAAGGAGACGGAGAGGCCACATTTTCGAGCCAGCCAGACTGCCTGACGAATCGCGGTTGACGACGATTCAGAGAAATCCGATGCCACCAAAACACGCCGAAAGGCACTGCAATTCTGGACGCTCATGACTGTACCCCCTGAACTTTGGGCCACCGAGATGCTCTGTCGATCGACAGACGTCACTAACGGCTCGATATGGCCGTGATGTCAGAGAGCAAGCATTATGCCGCAGTGAGAAACAGGGGACTTCGATCAACACTGGCGCGCGGGGACTACACTGCCGCACAATGGCGCGCTCATTGGCACAGACTGCAAGGACGCATGAGGACAACTCGACGCTGCTATCCCGCAATACCTGGCTGTTGGATTTCAGGCACCTGAGCATGCGACTACGGGTTCATAGACGCCCGACCAGCCAAACTGCCTTCCAACAAAAAAGGGCCAGCTGGGTTCACCAGCTGACCCTCGTAGATTTGAAAATCTGGGCCTTGCGCCGTAGCTACAGATCCGGACTTACTTCTCGTTCTTCTCAGCCTTCAGCTCTTTCAGGTACTCAGCCATCTGTTCGTTCAGTTCGGCGGCCGGAGCATTCTTGTTCTTAACGGCACGTTCCTGCACTTCGATCGCCTTATCGAGGTCACCGTTGAGGTGGTGAAGGTGGGCAAGCGTGTCGAGGATCATGCTGCTTTCCGGTGCTCCGGCTGCGGCCTTTTCTGCCGCAGCGGTTGCAGCAGTGACAAGCGGCTTGGAGAAGCTCTCATCTTCGCTGGCGGCTTCATAGATCTGCCATGCGAGTTCATTGAGGGCATCCGGAGTCGTGGTCTTGTCGGCCACAAGTGCTTCCAGCATCTTCGCTGCGTCATCCTTCTTGTCGAGCGACATCAGGATTCGGAACTGCAGGCCAACGATCCGGCCACGTGATTCTGCCGGAACCTTCTTCGCAACTTCGTCCAGTGCTTTCAGGCCTTCTTCGGCTTCGCCCTGCTGAATCTTCTGAATCGCAGGCGTTACCAGAATCTGAAGTTCAATCTGTCCCAGAAACTGAAGAGTCTCAGCGTCCTTTTCGTACTGCTTCTTCGCATCGGCAATCAGAGCCATTGCGTCGTCAGTCTTGTTCTGACGCATCAGGCGGCTGATCTTGCCCATGAGCAGGTCACGTTCCTGCTGCTTCTTGAATT
This sequence comes from uncultured Chitinophaga sp., assembly GCA_964538835.1. GTDB lineage: Bacteria > Planctomycetota > Planctomycetia > Planctomycetales > Planctomycetaceae > SXXK01. The sequence continues at coordinate 84,064 of CAZIGZ010000005.1, forward strand.
CAGCAAGATACGCTTCACGATCCCACTTGTCAGAGACAACCTTCTCAAGCGGCTCATCCATCTGCATCGGATGGCCAATCCATTCGACCTGGCCGGTCTTGCCGACGATAAAGCAGGTAGGAATGCCGTTCTGTCCGGCCGCTTCCATGTAATCCGTTGCGACCGATCGGTCAGGGTCGGTTGTCAGACAGTAAACACTGGTCAAAGTGCCGTAGGTCTTCTTTTCAGCCTCTTCCTTGTCCCCGTCCTTTTCTTCTTTCTCGTCCTTCTCTTCCTTTTCGGACTCGTCACCGTCTTCTTCTTCTTCCTGACCTGGCAGCGGTCGCTTCAGGAAGCCTTCAACCGTTTCGAGGTCTTCGTCACTGATGCTGACGATCTGAACGCCCTTGTCAGCATACTTTTCCTGAGTTTCAGCGAGATGAGGCATGCTGGCCACGCATGGACCGCACCATGTCGCCCAGAACTCGACGACGTAGACTTTGCCCTTTTCAAACTTGGTCACCGGCTTAAACTTGCCATGACCGTCACTCACCCAATGCTCAACATCCAGAGCCGGAGCTGGCGAGCCAATCGTCAGCGAAGGGCCCTCTTCCTTCTTTTCATCCGCGAAGCCGTTGGCAGACAGTGAGATGCCACAAGCCAGCGACAGCACGGCAAGCAACGCATCATTACGGAAACGAAATGTCATAAGTCTCTATCCAAAAAACAGAAGGGCGCCGACGAAGCTCTTTACCACCAGAGATTGACGCTCGCCGCATGTTGCCGCAGGATAACACTTTCCGGCAGAAAAATGAAAATCAGATCGCAAATCTGCCAGATCATCTGCATTGGACATCGGCCGTCAGTAAAGTCCGGCCGAAATCATCAAGCTTGTAAATCCGCACAATGAACCGTCAGAGCACGCTCATCATCGGTGGAGGCATTTCCGGAGTCACGACCGGAATCGTGCTTCAAATGCTTGGTTTTTCCACGCGAATCGCCTGTGCTCACTGGCTTGGCGATGCTCAGAACGGTCAGTCGCCCGCTCGCTGCGATCCTCGGTTTGCTTCACTCTACCCGGCGGCCAGCGTGATTCCTCATACCGTCCACATTGAGGATACTGATTGGCACCTGAGAAGCAGTCTTCGGATCTTTTCGTGCCTTCAACAGTATCGCAACGATCTCGTCCGCCTTCAAAAGCACTTCGAGATCTTTGAATCGCCTCGATCCGTTGAACCTTATGCACGGCTGATGCCACACTTTGCGGAAGTGACACCAGGGCAGGGCGGCCTGAAGAATTTTCCTCGCCGACAGCCTCAGCGTCCTGTCTACGGATGGAGCTTCGAGGCGCTCTTCGTGGAGATGCCCGCTTACCGCCAGTTCCTTGCGAACCTCTATCTAGAGCTCGGCGGAACGGTCGATCGCAGGATCATCCACCGTGACTCACTTCGCTCCTCATCAGCCGAGATCATCATGAACTGCGCTGGTGCCTGGGGACCGGTCCTGTTTGACGATGCGATCGCATCCTGTTTCGTGAAGGGAATTCTTGTCCGAGTTGACACGGGCGGTTTGATGCCGCGCCATAGCGAGTCCGGCGAACTCTTCAGTTACAACTACCATCCGGACGCCTCTGTCTATGCGACCCCCGATGGAGCGTCTGCCGACGTCTACTTTTACCCGAGGAGCGATGTGTGCCTCTTAGGAGGAACGCGACTTTGCTCAGATCCTCTGACAAGCCAGTCGATTGGTTCACTCGCAAGCGAGACGGCCACAAACGTCGAGTCGCAATGGCACGGTGAACAATACTCTGGCGCGACGATCAGCATTCCTCTCGAAGGATCCCTCGACCAGACAGTCGCTGTTCCGGCTCCGATCATTGAACTGAACACTGCGCTGGTTCAGGGTCTTACAAACTTCGACCTCAGCCAACGACCGATGACTGCGATGATCGGGTACCGTCATCGGCGAGAGCGAGTCAGGCTGGAGTCACAGCCGTGGCACGATCATCGCGTGATCCACAATTACGGTCACGGCGGCGCGGGAGTCACGTTGTCCTGGAGCAGTGCTGTTCGGGCAGCGCAATGGGCCGCTTCTGATCTGGATGTGGAGGAGATTCTTCAGCGAGTGTCGACTCGACTGGCAGATCGGTGATCAGCGACCGGCCAAATTCGCCACGCAGAGAAAAACACAGCCGAATTCCGCGGAAACTTCAGGGTGGCTGCTTCGCCAACTCTCTTATTCTGGTTCAGATCGCATTCTCGCCAGTTTCGAAAGCGACTACATTGCCAACCCAGGCATCTGCCGGCGCCCTGTCACGCGCCGACGGACTTGCCGGTCCTCCGACTCCCAGGCGTTGACTATGCTCAAACAATCACTGCTTCTGCTGCCAGTCGTTCTCTGGGCCTGTACCGGATGCGAGATGCCCGGTGGCAAAGACATGAAGTCCGTTGAGAATACCCCCGCCGAGAGTGAGGTCATGGGGCCCATCACGTTCACGGATAAGACCTCGCTGCAGAATGGCTGCGGACCGATGGACCGAGATGCTCCGAAGGATTTCCAGGAAACACCGTCGGGGCTTCGCTATCGAATTCTGCGCGCCTCTGAAATGTCCAAGCCACTTGCAACGGATACGGTCGAAGTTAATTACCGAGGCTGGCTCGACAATGGTCGACAGTTTGACAGTTCCTATGACCGAGGTGAACCGATCACGTTTGAACTGAACGGCGTCATCCCGGGCTGGACCGAAGGCATGCAGCTGATCGGTGAAGGCGGGATGATTGAGCTTTGGATTCCGTCAGATCTGGGATACGGTCCCAAGGGAACTCAGGGAATTCCGCCCAACGCCAATCTGCACTTTATCGTCGAACTGATCAGTATCAAGTAAGCGCGAACACTCAGGTCAGCGCGAATACTACGGGGACTGCTGCAGGGCACTTGCCAGACGTTCGATGTTGCCGGCAAGTCGCATCCAGACAGACTCGTCAGTGCGATGTTCACAGACATCGATTCGGACAACTTTCAGTCCGGCGGCTTCTGCGATCCCCTGTGTGGCCTCCGCTTGTCGCGAATCCAGCAGAAAGATCTTCTGCCCATCGGAAGGTGATTCCTTCAGAACCGTTTCCAGTTCCGCCTGATGCTCCGTGCTCAAAGCCTCCGATTCAGGCCAGTGAAGATAACGACATTCGAGTCCCACGGCCTTTGCCAGATACCGGTAATTGGAGTTATCAGCCAGCAGAGTGATCTTTTGCCCTTCCAACGATTTTCGCAGCGTCACTACTTTCTCCTGCTGGCCCTGAATTTGCGCACGCAGCTTTGCGGAGACTTTGCTGATCGCATCTGCGTGGTCTGGCTGTTTTTTCGTCAGTGCTGATTCAACGGTGGAGACCTGCGAAAGAACCAACTCCGGATTGAGCCACGTGGCCCACACGGTTCCGGGATGACTATGTTTGCCCTCCGGCCCATGCTGGTGAGTCACAGCATCCGGAATTCGAATGAATTCGCTGTAGATCCCTTTGGACACATCCACCAGCCGTGATCCCGGCAAAGTCGCTCGGTCTTTCCAGGGGTCGTAGCCTGCACCCTGAAGCAGAATCAGACCGGCATTCTGCATGGTCTTCACGTCGTCGCTCTTCGGTGTCCAAAGACGCGAGACAGTGTCATCCGGTACAACCTTCGACACTTCAAAGTGGGACTCCGCAAGCTCCAGCGCGATCTGCTCGGCAACCAGGCTGGTGACGACAACGCGAGTCGCGGTCGGTGCCGAGGGTTTTGCCAGATCGGCCGACTTTGAGGTGCATCCAGCGACGGTCACGACGCTGGCGATCGCGAGAACCTTCAGTACATGTTGGGCGATGAAAGAGTTGATTCGCTGCATGATCAATTTCCGCCTGCCCAGCAAGTGCTGAAAAGCCCTTGACCCAGAGGAGTCTGCCGGCTCGTTGCCAATTCCCCGCTCACGCTGTTCGCTTGCCACAAACATGCTCGCACCTTGCGCACTATAAACAGCGTAAGTCTCTGACATGCCCCGGATTCAGCCGTCAGGATCAGAGTTCCTCGCCACCGGAAACGTTCAGGACTTCGCCGGTAATGAAGCTGGAGTCCAGAAGGAAGTTAATCGCGTCAGTCAGCTCCTGAGGAGACCCGGTCCGTCGCAGCGGGATAGACGAGATGGCTCGCTGCTCATGCCAGTTCAATCGATCTTCCGGCGGCAGAATCGCACCCGGGGCTACTCCGTTCACCTGAATCAGCGGCGCCAGCTGAAGGGCGAGCGACTTGGTGACGCTTGTCAAAGCGGCCTTCGTGGCCGTGTAGACCAGATGATCAGGGCCGGGACGCTGGGCTCGCCAGTCGAGGATATTGATGATGTGCCCTCGATGCCCTTCCCCAAGCTGTCGAATGAACTGCTGTGCCAGAAAGATCGGCGCCAGAAGATTCACGGAGACATGAACATTGCAATGGTAATGATCAATCCATGGCAAGGCTCGGTCCTGAAAGACGGCTGCACTGTTAATGAGCGTTGTGACTTCGCCAAGATCGGCCGCGGCTTCGAACACGGTCATCGCCGCCGCACGAGGATCTCGCAGGTCAGCGGCCACCGCCACGGCAGTTCCGCCTTCGGACCGAATTCGGTTCACCAGGACATTGGCTTCAACCACTGACGTGCCATGATGAATCACAACCGCCAGGCCTCGTGCGGCCATCGCCAAAGCAATCTCACGGCCGACTCGCCGAGCAGCACCGGTCACGACGGCCACCTGAGCATCACTCTTGCGTGGTTTCTTCGCTGCAGCTGCTTCTGTCGTCAGAGCTTTTTCGCGGCTGGTGACCTGAGATGGATCACTCACAGGCGGTGAGGATTCAGGAATGTCCGTCTGAGTCCGTGCGTCTTCCGCCGGACCGTCGGTTTTATCCGCGGCGAGTGGCGATGATCTTGATTGCTCCGGTTTCATGAGCGATGGAATCTGACTGGCGGTTCGACCGTCCTGTCTGACCTGATCCAGCGATCTCCGTCTGCTGGCGGAACATTCTGCCCGCGGCTGTCTGCCGTGATTGTCCTGCCACGATCCGTAAGTGTTCATGCAAGGGTGGAAACGACTCGCACAGGACGAGTGAGAAGCATACCGACAGGACTCACAGGTCTCCCAGCGATTCCGGACACTCGCCCCAAAAAATCCTGTGGAAAAGGGTCCCTTTTTTGTTGTCCGGGGAGCACTACACTACTGAGCCGCGCGAATTGGTCGCTGAATCTGTGGCCGCGGAGAACGAACTGTCCGACCTCAATCGTCGCTTTGATGCAGAACAGAGTTCCAATGCTTTCTGAAGAACTAAAGTCCGCTTTGACACCGGTCCTCGGCCGAATTCCAAGCGGCGTTTTCATTCTGGTAGCCGGTGGACCGGATGGACGCAAGACCGGATTGCTGGCCAGCTGGATTCAGCAGGCGTCGTTCGAGCCGCCGCAGGTGACTGTGGCCGTGAACAAATCTCGCTACCTGAAAGACTGGCTGACTGTGGGTTCTGCGGTGACTCTCAATCAGGTTGTGAAGGGAGACAGTTCCCTGTTCAAGCACTTCGGCAAGGGCTTCGAACCCGACGCCGATGCGTTCAGTGGCGTCGAAACAGATCCGGGGCTCTGCGGACTGCCGCGGCTGAAGTCGGCGCTTGCGACGATGGAAGGAACCGTCACCTCCAGCATGGAAGCCGGGGACCACATCATCTTCCTGGTCACTCTGACCCACGCGGTTCTGAATAAAGACCCGGCTGAAAACGAACCGTATGTGCATATCCGCAAGAACGGTTTCAGCTATTGATCCATTGGTGCTGATGAACGCCCCATCGGCGATTCCGGGTGATGACTTGCCCTTGATGAGCCAATCAACGTTTTCACAACCGGTCCCGTGTTATGACTCGCCATGTTCCGCAGTTTGATCTGAGCAGAATTCTGCGGGACACGAGCGTTCAGCATGTTGAGTACCACCCGACTCTGACGTCGACCAGTACCGTTGCAGCCGAGTTGCTTGGGCCGCTGTTGAAACAGGCACCGTCACTCGTGCTGACGGAAGAGCAGACGGCAGGACGAGGCCGCAAAGGGAATCTCTGGTGGTCCACCGCCGGCGCTTTGACATTCTCACTGGTGCTCAAAGCCAGTGAAGTCCCGATGGCAGCGGAACGACGTCCCCTCATTGCTCTGGCGGCAGGACTCGCGGTCAGGACAGCTCTCGCGGAACTTGCTCCAGGATTCGAGTTCTTCGTGAAGTGGCCCAACGATGTTCTGACCGGCGCACAGAAGATTTGCGGGATCCTGGTGGAACAGCAGGGTGCAGACGATCAACAGGGGTTGATCATCGGAATCGGCATCAACGTCAACAACTCCCTGCGAGAAGCTCCGGCGGAGGTTGCTCAGCGTGCGACGTCTTTGTTTGACCTGTGCGGTCAGTCGTTTGAACTCACGGATGTGCTGATTCGAGTTCTGCGGCAGCTCGATTTTCGAATCAGCCAATTCGTCACTCAGCCCCGTCTCGCTCTGTCGGAAGTGAATCGAGTCAGTTTGCTGAGTGGCCGAACAGTCACAGTCCTCTCCGGTGATGTGAGCATGACCGGACACTGCATCGGAATTGATGAGGACGGGCAACTGGTGCTTCAAACCGAACAAGGTCTGGTTCGGTGTTCGACGGGAATTGTTCAGCAGTGGTAATGCGAAAGCCCGGCAGGATTTGCACTGCCGGGCTCACGATTGCGTGTCATTCATCACTCAGAAAGTGACGGTGACTCTATGTGTTACTGACGGAATTCTCCCCGACACCAACTCCGGCTCGCAATTGATGTCGAGCAAGGCAGGCTTCGACGAAGCCCTTGAACAGGGCGTGTGGCTTGTGTGGCTTGGACTTGAATTCCGGGTGATACTGCACGGCCACGAACCATGGGTGACGAACCAGCTCGACGATCTCGACCAGATTGCCGTCTGGGCTTGTTCCCGCGATCGCCATGCCCGCATCCGTGAACTCCTTGCGGTATTCCGGATTGAATTCGTAGCGATGGCGATGACGTTCGCTAATCTCAGGAACGCCGTAGGCCGCAGCTGTTCGAGTCCCCTCGGCGATCACGCAGGGCTGAGCCCCCAGGCGCATTGTGCCGCCTTTACGATTCACACCCTTTTGACCTTCGAGCAGACAAATGACGGGATGCTGAGTATCGCCGGAGAATTCGCTGCTGTTCGCGTCCTTCAGGCCCAGGACGTTGCGAGCAAACTCAATCACGGCACACTGCATGCCAAGACAGATGCCGAAGTACGGAATTTCACACTCGCGAGCAAACTGGACGGCCTGAATCTTTCCTTCGATTCCTCGCATGCCGAAGCCACCAGGAACCAGAATGCCATCAACGCCTTTCAGAAGAATCTCAGGCCCCTGACGTTCCAGTTCTTCGGCTTCAATTCGCTTTACGATCACTGATGTGGACGTCGCAAAACCAGCGTGATCGAGTGATTCGTAGATGGACTTGTAGGCGTCGCGATGTTCGATGTATTTGCCAACGACCGCGATGGTGACTTCAAATCGAGGATTGCGAATGCGATGAACCAGCTGCCGATAATCTTCCATCTGCAGCGGACCAGCATTCAAATGCAACTTCTGGCAAATCAGTTCATCAAGGCCGTGCTCGACTAGACCGACAGGAACTTCGTAGATCGAAAACTCCTTGTCGACTTCCTCGATGACAGCTCGCTTTTCCACATTGCAAAACAGAGCAATCTTGTCGGTATGCTCGCGACCAATCGGGCGCTCAGTTCGCACGATCAGAATGTCCGGCTGAATTCCGATTTCGCGAAGCTGCTGCACGCTGTGCTGAGTCGGCTTGGTCTTGGCTTCTCGCGCGGCTTTCAGGTACGGCACGAGTGTCAGGTGGATGAACATGCAATTCTCTTTGCCTACATCCAGCGGAATCTGACGGATTGCCTCAAGGAATGGCAGGCCTTCAATGTCGCCAACCGTGCCGCCAAGCTCTGTGATCACGACATCAACATCAGGTGTCGCAAGGCTCAGGATGCATGACTTGATCTCGTCCGTGATGTGAGGAACAACCTGAACGGTCCGCCCGAGATACTCGCCCCGACGTTCTTT
>CAZIGZ010000006.1:0-89157 GCA_964538835.1 uncultured Chitinophaga sp.
TTGTGTTGATGTCCGCCTTGTACCATTGAAGAGGCCTGGTTTCTGCCTCATTCCCGCGCAGGCGGGAACCCAGCGAGCATAGGTAGATTCCCGCCTGCGCGGGAATGACGGAATTCTGATTTCGAAATATCCATGAGCAACGGATTGCCCCGGACATCGACCGAAAACTCACCATTCCCCTCCTCAGCTCCACGAATTCCTGCTCATCCCAATGACCCCACCTGACTACACCAAAATCTCACAGGGCACCGTCTACGATCCGGCCAACGGAATCGATGGCGAAGTTCGGGATCTGTGGATTCTGAACGGACGGATTGTCGAACCTCCTGCGGATCCGACGATTCGCCCGTCACGAACCATAGACGCCAGCGGACTCGTCGTGATGCCTGGCGGCATCGACATGCATTGCCACATCGCCGGTCCGAAGGTCAACGTCGCTCGCAAAATGCGCCCGGAAGAAAAGCGGCGAGGCGAAGTGCTGCCGCGCTCCAGCGTGACTCACAGCGGCACAATGGGCAGCGTGCCCAGTACCTTTGCGACAGGCTACAAGTACGCCGCGCTGGGCTACACGACCGCATTCGATGCCGCGATTCCTCCTCTGGGTGCTCGCCACGCCCACGAAGAGTTTGAAGACACGCCATGCCTGGATAAAGGCATCTACGTTCTGATGGGAAACAATCACTATGTGATGCAATCCCTGATGAAGAACGAACCGGCCAAGCTGAAAGCCTTCATTGGCTGGCTGCTCGCGTCGACCAAAGGCTTCGCTCCGAAGCTCGTCAATCCCGGCGGCGTCGAGGTTTGGAAGACGAAGCAGGCCGGCAACGTCAGCGGGCTTGATTCCCAGGTGGATCACTTCAACGTCACGCCTCGACAGATCATCGGCGGAGTCGCCCAGGCGGCCGGCGAACTCGGATTGCCTCATCCGGTCCACATCCACTGCAATAATCTCGGGATGCCCGGTAACTGGGACACGACGCTGGAAACGATGAAGGCCCTGGAGGGACATCGAGGCCACATCACGCACATTCAGTTTCACAGCTACGGTGGCGGCAACGGCGATGAAAACACATTCAACAGCAAAGTCATGCCGCTGGTCGACTATGTGAATTCTCATCCGAACATCACCGTCGACGTTGGTCAGGTGCTGTTCGGCGAAACAACCAGCATGACGGGCGATGGTCCGCTCGGCTACTTCCTTTCAAATGTCTATGGCGGCAAGTGGTTCAGCAGTGATACGGAAATGGAATCGGGCTGCGGGATCACTCCCATCAAGTACCGCAACAAGTCACTCGTTCATTCACTGCAATGGGCCATCGGACTGGAATGGTATCTGCTGGTGAATGATCCGTGGCGAGTCGTCATGAGCACCGATCATCCCAACGGCGGCTCTTTCCTCGCGTATCCTCAGATCATTCGTTTCCTGATGGATCGGACCTATCGTCAGGATGTTCTGAAGACGTGTCCTCCCGAGATTCGTCAGCGTTCAACGCTCTGGGAAATCGATCGAGAATACACGCTGAACGAAATCGCGATCATCACTCGCGCGGGTCCGGCACGAATCCTGGGTCTGAAGGACAAAGGACATCTCGGCGTCGGCGCGGATGCGGACGTGACGATCTATACGCCGCATGAGAACAAGGAGATCATGTTCGAAATGCCGCGAGTCGTCATCAAGTCCGGCCGCATCCTGGTGGAGCAGGGGGAGATTCGTGAAACGCTCATCGGGAAGACACTGCACATCGATCCGGTGTATGATCACGAAGTCGAAGCCGATATTCAGCAGTGGTTTGAAAAGTACTATTCCATCCGATGGCGAAATTACCCGGTGGATCTCAGCTATCTGACCGAATCGTGCGTTGTTCCGACGCGGAATGAGAGCCACTGATCCGCCAATCTACTCCTGAAAAGCTGACCCGATGACCGAGGCTGTCACTTCATCCTTTCAACTTCACGGCGTCGAAATCATCGACACGTTCGCGGAAGCGTTTCCGATCAAGGCCGCTCGGCTCATCATTACGGCCGACAGTCTGCGATGGGCAACCACGGGCGCGACGGTGATGTGCGGGAACGCGACCAGCGTCATCGCATGTGATGTCGAAGCCGCGATCGAACGCACGGTGTCCGCGGAGGAGACTCCCGACGGTCGAGCTGGTGTATCGGTGCTCGTCTTCGGCTTCGGAACGGAATCGCTCGCGAAGGCTCTTCAGGCGCGAGTCGGTCAGTGTATTTTGACGTGCCCGACCACCGCGTGTTTCAATGGCATTAACGATTGTCCGAAGGAGAAGCAGATTCGCATCGGAGGCGGCATTCGATACTTCGGCGACGGCTTTCAGGTCTCCAAGAAGTTCGATGTACGCCGCTTCTGGCGCATTCCGACGATGGACGGCGAATTTGTCTGCGAGGATTATTTCGGAACAGTCACCGGTGTCGCTGGCGGTAATCTCCTGATCTGCGGCACAGACTCGGCGAAGGCACTGACAGCTGCGGAAGCCGCGGTCGACGCCATCGGCAAGCTCCGCGATGTCGCGCTGCCGTTTCCTGGCGGCATTGTTCGATCCGGAAGCAAAGTCGGTTCTCGCTACAAGGGCCTCAAAGCCAGCACGAATGATGCATATTGTCCGACGTTGCGAGGACTCACGAAGACTTCGCTGCCGGCTCAATGCCACGCCGTGTACGAAATCGTGATCGATGGTCTTTCCTTCGACGCTGTTCAGGCCGCAATGAAACATGGACTGCACGCGGCAGCAGCTTGCCCAGGAGTCCTGCAGATCACCGCCGGCAACTACGGCGGCAAACTCGGGAAACATCACTTCCATCTGAAAGATCTTCTTTAGTATTCCCGCACAGGCGGGAATCCATTTGCTCGCCGGATCAAGCGTTTGGCAACAATCGATGCAGGGCCAGGATCAGTTTCTCGACGTCATTGATCGCGACGAAGCCGAGCGCCGGTTTCGCTCGGCGCTGAACCTGCAGCCGCTCGGAAGTGAACGGATTCCCGTTCGCGACGCACTGGGCCGGACTCTGGCCAACGACATCATGGCACGCGTCGATGTGCCGTCGTTTGATCGTTCGAACTTCGATGGCTACGCAGTGCAGGCAGCAGACACGTACGGTGCCGGTGAGCTGACTCCGAGGTCCCTTCAGCTTCTTCCAAGGACACTCGAAGCAGGCACGCCGGCCGACTTTGAAATTCGCTCTGGCCAGGCAGCGGCAATCTCCACCGGCGGCATGCTGCCTCGCGGTGCCGACGCGGTCGTGATGGTCGAGCATACCGATGAGTCAGACGGCCGTGTCGTCGTTCGGCGAGCCGTCGCGCCAGGAGCCGGAATCGCCTACGCAGGAACCGACATCGCTCTGGGCGAAACGGTTCTGCGAGCATCCACGCTGCTGACCAGTCGCGAAACAGGAGTCCTCGCGGCGATCGGAGAAGCTTGCGTCGAAGTGTGGCGACAGCCTCGAGTCGCCATCATTTCCACAGGCAACGAAATCATCGCGCCGGGGCAACCCATGCGACCGGCGGCTGTGTTCGATTCGAATTCACAGGTCCTGGCCGATGCCGTGAAGGAGCAGGGCGGGGTACCGCTGTTTCTGGGCATCGTTCGAGACAGTCTGGAGCAGCTTCGAACGGCCGTTCACCAGGCTCTGGTTGACGCCGACATCGTGCTGCTGTCAGGAGGAACCAGCAAGGGCAAGGGCGACCTGTGTTATCGAGTCGTCGCGGAGTTTCAGGATCCGGGCATCGTGGTCCACGGAGTTGCTCTGAAGCCTGGCAAGCCCATCTGCATGGCGGTCACGGCGGGCAAAGCGATGGTGATCCTTCCCGGTTTTCCGACGTCGGCGATCTTCACGTTTCACGAATTCGTCGCGCCAGTGATTCGACTGCTGGCCGGAAGACCGCCGGAATCTCACGAGTCCGTCGCAGCCACGATGGCTCTCAGAACGAACTCCGAGATTGGTCGCACGGAATACCTGCTGGTCGGGCTCGTTCGCACGAATGTTGGACTGACCGCGTTCCCGATGGGCAAGGGCTCTGGTTCCGTCACGACGTTTAGTCGAGCCGATGGTTTTGTGACGATCCCGAGACACACAGAAATCGTCGAAGCTGGCGAACATGTCCAGGTGACTCTGATCGGTCGCGAACTGCAACCGGCGGATCTGGTCGTCATCGGCAGTCATTGCGTGGGACTGGACTGGCTGCTGTCTCAACTGCAGCGTCGAGGCATCACGGCTCGACTGCTGACCGTGGGAAGTTCCGCCGGACTGATGGCCGCAAAACGAGCCGAGTGTGATCTCGCGGGCATTCATCTGCTGGATCCCGCGACAGGCCGTTACAACCAACCATTCGTCGATGATTCTGTCACGCTGATCCCAGGCTACCAGCGTTCTCAGGGCATCGTGTTCCGCAAAGAGGATCCACGGTTTTCCGGGCGTTCCATTGATGAGATTCTGGAAGTAATCCACAGCGATCCGTCCATCACCATGGTGAATCGAAACCAGGGCAGCGGAACTCGCATTCTGATCGATCGGCTGCTTGCTGGCAGCTATGAGCCAGCAGGCTCGACCGGATCGAAGGCTCATCACTTAAGAGGCTATGCGGTCCAGCCTGGCAACCACAGCGCCGTCGCAGCGGCAATTCTTCAGCATCGAGCTGACTGGGGAGTCGCCATCGAAGCCATCGCCCGCGCTAATGATCTCGGATTTCTTCCGCTGCAGGAAGAACACTACGACTTCGTCATCCCGAAATCGCGTCTTCATCGCCCCGCCGTCCAGGCCTTCCTCGCACTCCTCGCTGAGAAAGAAACCCAAACACACCTCGCCAAAATGAACCTGCACCGTTAACAACCAAGAACCAAGAACTAAGCCCTCGGCCCCGCCATCACCGAAGACGCCGCAGGAATCAAAATCTCCCCGCGGCCGATCGAAACAAGGTCGCCGTGATACAATGCATACTCATTCTTCAGCAAAGCATCGTTGAACCGAAACCCCTTCTCGTTCAGCACCTTCATCATCAAAGCCACGGCAGGCGCGCGATAGGTCGTTGCGTATCGGAACGTTGGCAGAAGTTGAGGAGGATTCGGACCGAACAGAGCCAGCGTGCCTCGCCGCATTCCAGCGCCTGGACGAATCCCACAGGTACCGAAGACTGCCACGGTGCCAGCAATCATGTTGAAGCCGAGCATATCTCCGGCAACTCCGCCAATCGCGATCAAGCCGCGTCGCATGGAAAGACCAATTTCATTTCCCGCATCGCCATCCACCAGGATCGTTCCGCCTGTCATACCCTTCACGGAACCTCGGTACGCCGCACCTGTCAGATGCCCGGCATTTCCTTTCACATGAATCAGCCCCTTGCGCATTTCTGCACCGACCCAGCCGCCGGCATTCCCTTCGACGATGATCTCGCCGCCGCCCATTTGACTTCCGACATGCCGACCGGCTGGCCCCTGAATCCGGACGACACCGGTCTTCATGTGAGCACCGATCCAGTGTACACCGGACAGGTCACCACAGAATTCCATGTGCCCGTCACTGGCATCGCCGGACACGGTGAACATCTCCGCCAGAGGAATCCTGCGGTTGCCGTGGAAGATCTCAAATCGCTCCACTTCAGCGAGCGATTTTCCAGCAGCCCAGTCCGGCGTCAGTCCTTCGATTTCGACAGGGACAGACGTCTGGCCTTTGTAGTTGAGCGTAATCGCCATGGCTTACCATGTCTCTCAAACAGTGCGAAGCCGTTCGTTGCGAGAAGCGTAGAGTCTCGCTGGCGGCCCGATGGTTCATTTCCGTTCTGGAGACTAACGTATCCTCAGTTTCGTCACAATTCTTTCTCCGTTGTTTCACCGGCGAGCACACAGGACACTATGAAAAAGGGAGCCGTCATTCTTTGCGGAGGCAAATCCAGCCGAATGGGCCGCGACAAAGCTACGCTCCCGTTCGGCCCTGAACTGATGCTCCAGCGAATTGTGCGACTGGTCAGCCAGATCGTTGACCCAAAGTCGATCGTCGTCGTCGCCGCGAAGAATCAGAACCTCCCGCCACTGCCACCTGAGATCATCCTCGCAACCGATGAACAACCGGACCGAGGCCCCCTGGAAGGACTCGCCGCCGGCCTGCGATCACTTCCCCCCGATGTCGAGGCCTTCTACGCCACCAGCTGCGACGTGCCTCTGCTGGTCCCTGCATTCGTCACCGCCATGTTCGAACGCCTGACCGACCACGACATCGCCGTTCCCTTCGACGGCCAATACTTCCATCCCCTCTCCGCCGTCTACCGCCCCCGCATCCAGCCCACCGTCCAGCAACTGCTCGCCACCAACCAGCTCCGCCCCATCTATCTCTTCGACCAAACCCACACCGCAAAAATCCCCACCACCGACCTCTGCCCAGTCGATCCGAACCTCGACACGCTGATGAATCTCAATCATCCTGAGGACTATCAAAAGGCCCTCAAAAAATCTGGCTTTGCCCGAGCGTAAAGCGTTATCGAATGTAGAACGATTGTCCTCAATCGTTCCCCCAAAACCCCGTCATCCCCGCGCAGGCGGGGCCCCAGCGAATGCAATTCGAGCCCAGTGTCAATAAATCGAATGCTGTCGAACCGCGTTCCCGCCCAAGGGGCCCCGAGAAATCCCGCCCAAGCGAACAGTACGCACTCCAGTCTTCCCCCACCTGAACCGCAAATTGACTGAGGTTGCTGCGACTTTCCCTTAAGAATTAATGAATGGCACCCTACTTGCGATAAACGACAAGGTGCTTACACTTTCAAGGACAGGTCATTCTTTTGTCAGTGACCGCAGGCCCTGTGCCAACGGTATGCAGTGGTTTAACGGCTCATCCTTGGCCTGCAACTCACGTGCTGATCCAGAAATGACTGGATCTGGAACTGCAGATCCGGGGCGTCGAGATCGAAGCGGTTTGCGGCGGTGACGTTGTCGATGCGGAATAAGTGGTCGGTGTTGTTCGGTGATGGGCTGGGCTGGTTCTTTTCACTGGCCGAGATGCCAAATGCGGCGGCAAAACCACCTGCTCCGTTGATTCTCGCGATCGCGGCGCCGATCTCCTTGATGGTTTCGTCATTTACATCACTCTTGATCAAGTCCGGATACTGGCCATTCATCGTGATGGATGGCTTGGAGGTTCCGGCTGCGGGCCGTTTAGGGTCCACGGTGAAGATTCGATCTGTGTAGACGACTTCGTGTTCGACTCGGGTCGTGACCAACTGGTCGCTACCAGACGGAAATGGTTTTCCTTTGTAAAGCCATGCTTCCTGCACAACACGAACATCAATGTGTGTCGGTACGGAGACTGTGATGGGAACACCATCGGCTTCCATGTGCTGCCACTTCGAGTTGCAGGCGTCTCGGTGCACCAACTGGCTTTCAAAAGACGCACAACCACAGCAGACAGAAAGGCAGAGAACAGGAAGGGTTTGGATTCTGAACATGGTATTCTCACTTCATCTGATGTTCTATATCACGATGTTTCCACGAATGACTGCTGCATCACTGAAGCTGATAGGGTTGCGGCAGTACTCCCGGAATACAAATCTCGGGATCGCCCTGCAGTTCAGGAAGCCTTCGTAGCTGGCCATCGATTTCCAGAGATTCTGGCTCGACCTCAATTTGTGATGTTTCCACACGACTCGTCAGTTGTTCATGTCGTAACCAGCGTGGCTTCAGACGATGTAGCTTGTCCCAGTCCACAAAGACGTCGTGGGACGTGACTGTTGTTGTTGCAGTAATTCTCTGCGGATCCAACTGAAAGTCACTGGCGGCGGGCGTGGCAATGAGGTGTGAGGCAATGACAGGAACTGCTTCCAGAGTCGTATAGTTCAGCTGATCATTGGCGACGATTGTCTCGTCCCCATCCAACCATGCCGCAAGGCCGTCGTTGGAACGAAGCATGTGGACAAAGTGTTCCCGAACGGCTCTCCCTGGGGGATGACGCACAAGCCAAAGAACAGTGGCATCCGTGTGGTCCTTAGATTCGCTGCGAAATGGCTGCTCCATTTTTGGCTGTTTCTGTTCTCCATTCACGAAGTAGAAGTATTGCTCACTGACAGCCAGATTGGTCATACTCGGAACACCCGCGATCGCAAGTACCTCCGAGCTTAATCCCGTTTCCGATGCTCTTCGCACCGAGACGGAATCACCTGGAAACACATGGATCGCACCGATCAGGTCCCGGCTTGCCATGACAGCCGCTGCAGAGAAGTAGTAAATGTCAAACTGTCGGTGTCGTTGGATTCCAACAACAAGCGGGTCAGTGTTTGGTGCTGTCATGACCTCTGTCGAAGCAACCGCAGCAGGCCCTGAACCACCATTGCCCGTTTCAGTGTTTTCTGTCGTCAATGTTCCGGAGCTTTCGGAACTGGCATTTTGCGAGTCTGTTTCGGAATCATCGGACGCTGGTTCGGGGGCGGTCGGCATTGGTGAAGGTGGACCTGAAGTCGACTCTGGCGTCGGAGAGATTCCATGAATCACTCCTCCCGGCCGCGGTCTCGGTCGATTTCCAGAATGCGGAGAACCGTCGGGTACATCAAGGTCGGTGTCGACTATTGGCGCTGGGAATCTGGTGCTTTGCGTCTGCAGTCCCCCAGCCAGGTTCAGGACCTGAGACAAGGTTGCGACGTTCCCGATCTTCTGTGCTCCTGGATTTTCAACCGCCCCCTCCACGTAGACGAAGTGCTGGGCTGGCGGCGATTCAATCACTTTCACCGTGCGGCTCAACTGACATCCAGCCATGAGCACGAGCGTTGAAGCGATGGAATAAATCCATGTGCCGCCTGCCAGTTTCCGAGGATTATGGAGATTCATTTAAACGTCTCTCGTCGGGATTCACTGCTTCGTCAGAGCAAGGTGATCTTCAGGAACTTGCGAACTTCTGAAATTCGGCTGACGATGCAGGCACCGTCTTCTCTGGGCCGGCCCGTCTCATCCACCATAACGCCGATGAGCAACCCCAGTACTCTGCCGTCAGCATCGAGCACGACGCTGCCGCTGTCGCCCTGCACACCAAACAGTTTCTGCCCTGCAACCGGTTGCACGATCAATTGTTCGGTCAGAAACACCGTTTCCATCTGCACACCAAGATGGAGTCCGCCAACGGTTCCTCGCGTCACACGTTCCAGCTTGCGGCTAAACATCTGAACGGGTTCGTGGAGTACAACGGGCTGAGTACTGTTTCGAATCCCACTTGGATACCCGTCGAAGCAACGGATGATGACGGGATGGTCAATCGGATACTCACTTCCAGGGGTCACCAGTGCACAGTCGACTGTTCCTGAATAGTTCACGGACGCTCGGTCCATGTTTCCGATGACACGAGTCGCTGCTTCCTCATTTTTGTTCCAGACGGCGGTCTCTGTAATGTCCGAGAGAGGCTTGCCTCCGAGAACCACGTGTGCTGCTGTGAGGTATCGAGTCTGGTTGTTTTTTGTATCCCAGACAACCAGTCCAGCTGTTCCACGTTCCTCGGGAGCGTGGGCTGGTCGGATGATGTCGCCACCGTCCAAAATTGACGTCACGACTCTGGCGTCCTCATCGCAACTGCCTGTCGTGCTGCAAAACGTCGCAGAACTGACCTGGACCTTGATTCCGTCCACGAAATCCGGGAACTGCTGGCGGGCCCTCATCTGAGAACCACATGTCGTTTGTTCCACGAAGATGCGAATGCAGGGGCGTCCAGCGACGCGACCACTTTTGTCGACCTCTTCCATGATGGCGGCACCGACAAATCCTTTGCGTCGCCGCCATTTGGATAACTCTCTGACCAGTGCCCTTCGTGCGATTCCCAGCAATCGTCGATAGCCTCGATCATTTGCCATCTCCGACATCGCTTTGATGGAGATACGCTTGCTTTGGACCGGCTGTGCGTTGACTTCTCGATCGAGGGGTCGCACCCAGCCACCGCGGGTATCAGGTCTGATTTGCGGCCCTTTGGACTGTGACGGTCGTTTGCCAGGCATCAGTTTGCGCCCCCGGAAAATGGCGAATTCGGATCGCCGGGCACAGCCATCATGGGCAACGGCAGAACCTCAGGAACCGCAAGCTGCTCGGGTGGGCAGTTCACATGTTGATTCATGAACTCTTCAACATGGGCCTCAAGCATCGGATCATCAACGGCAAAGATCCGCGAAGCCACGATGGATGGGAAAACGGTGTACTTCTGCGATTCGCTTTCATCGATGCCCCGCATCCCAGCGATTGAATCTTCACTTGCCGATTTCCCTTTGGGAGCTTTGAAGAGTTTTCCAATTCCGCCCGATTTCGCAATGGTCTCAATGGCCACAGAAACTTGCTGGATCGTCAGATCGGAGACATCATTCTTGACGGACTTTGGATATTGACCTTCGAGATCAATTTCCCAGCTACTTGTCCCCGTCGCCGGACGCTTGGGATCGACTGTGAACAGTCGACTGGTAGTGATGAATTCGTAGTCGATCACCCGGCTGCAATTTGGGATTTCGGTCGGAGGCTCTCCTTCAGCGTTGGTATAGAAGTAGCGTTGCTCGATCACTGAGACTTTGACATGGGTCGGGACTTTCACGGTGACCGGAACACCACGAAGTTTCTCCTGTTCCCATTCCGCATTGGTCTCGTCTCGGTGCAAAAAGTGTGACCCAATGCCGGTACAACCGATAGATACAAGGACGATGGAAACCGCGAGTGAAAAGCGAAGTTGTGGCATCGCAAGAGCTCGATCAAATGGCAAGCTGGTTAAACTTTACCGTTAGTATCGACTTTGCGGTTTACCTACATTTAAAGGAATTCAGCACATTACCCCCAAGGGTAATAAAATTCATTAGAGCAGGATAACTCTCGGCTTGCTTTCCAATTTCCTATTTCACTTTGAGGAATGAATCCACTTCCTCATCAGATCGACCGCTCGTTCGTCTCGCACGTTGGTTCCCAGCGGGGGCATTTGGCCGGGGCCGCGTTGGGTGAGGCGGTGGAGGAGGATGGAGGATTCGGGGTGGGAGGGTTGAATTAGGGCGGGGTTTGTAAGTCCAAATGTGGTGTGGACGGGGCGGGTGCCGAGGAGTTTTTGTTGGTCGGCGCTCGCCGTGAATTCAGCGCTGAATTGGCTGTTGCCGCCGCCGGCTTCGATGTGGCAGTTGTAGCAGTTGGCGTGCAGGTAGGAACGGGCTCGAGTCGCTACGTCTTGTGTCTCGTCGAAGGGATCGACGAGCTTTGTCAGCTCTTCAACGGGCTTCGGGAGCAGGGCTTTGAAGTAGCCGAGGTCGGAGAGGTATTGAAGCTGGTTGGCTTCCACTTCACCATAGTTGTGCAGGCGGTTCATCTGAAGCTCGCTGAGGCCGAGCACGTAGTTGGCGGCACGGGAATGGCAAACCATGCATTCGGCTCGACTGGGGTAATGCCATGTCTGTTTGCGGATGCCGCCTTCAACGGATGAGTCGCGGATGGTGAACTCTTCGTCCATGCCGGTGGTACTAAGCAGCTCGGCGTCGGTCTGGGATTCGTTCCAGCGATACGAGTATCCAACCCACTCGTTGTCCTGTCGCAGCATGATGCGGGTTTCGATCCAGCGACGCGTTTCCGGCTTGCCGGCTTCCTGTTCGAGCGCGAAGCTCTTGACGAGGGCGGAGCCGTTGGGAAAGTTCCAGCCGCGGTTGGAAGTGTAGTCGATCTTCTCGTCACCGGGCACGGCCAGCCAGCGTTCTTTATGAGCACCGTCGGACCAGAGTTCCACGTTGACTGAGTACGGCAGGACTCCCGGCTCCATCACGTGTTCGGAGATAGGACGGTCGGTGATCGATGCAAACAAGCCTGTCTCGCTGAGCTTCTTCGGGAAGTTCGTCGGAGGCTGCTCGGGGGTCGGTTCAACGCGATAAAACCCACCGCCATGATCCACGACGATCAGTTCGCCCGCATGGTCCTGTCCGAAGCCGGTAATCTGCAGCGTCGAATCCGCGATCTCACGATGATACGTCACCTTGGTTCCGTCGTGTCGAATCGCCCAGATCTTGCCAGTCGAATAGTCGCCGTAGATAAAGCAGCCAACGAGTTCCGGCAATTTGGATCCTCGATACACAAACCCGCCGGTCAGGCTGCGTGATTCGGAATGATGATGCTCGGCCACCGGCGCGATGATAGGTTCGTTGCCTTTGGGACGAAGCTGATAAAACGGATGGCTGCCTTCCTGAACGCTCCAGCCATAGTTTTCTCCTCGTCGAATCAAATACACCTGTTCCCAGAGATCCTGACCGTTCTGCCCAAGCCACAGCTGATTCGTTTGATGGTCGTAATCCATGCGCCAGGGATTGCGAAATCCGTACGCCCAGATCTCCGGACGCGCGCCAGGTGTGTTGATGAACGGGTTATCGGGCGGGATCGAATACGGTGCGTCCTGCGTCGGATGATCCACGTCCAGTCTCAGCATGACGGCCAGAAGGTCATTCAGGCCCTGTCCTGTTTCCAGAGTATCGCTGTCGGTCGTGCCATCGCCGGTCGGGCAATAGAGATAACCGTCGGGACCAAAGGCCAGATCGCCTCCGTTGTGACCGTTCGACTGCCATTCCAGAATGACCAGTTCGCTGCCTTCGACAACTTTGCCCGTTCCGTCGCGAGCGATGGTGACTCGAGTAATTCGATCGAACTTGTTGGCGTCTTTGGACGGGCCGTTGCTGATGATGAAGAGATAGCCATTCTCCAGGTACTTTGGGTGAAAGCAGAAGCCGTACACGATGCGATCGGATGGCAGCAGAGGTTCGCTGGATGACACATCCTGAGCATCCGTGAAGACTCGCAACCCACCAGGCTCGGGCCAGTCGCCTTTGTGGTCGACGAAGAAGATTCGATTCGTTCCCGGTTCGGCTCGGAAGTACACCGGATTGAACAGCGGCAGCTTCTCGTAGGCTCGCACGACGCGATAGGGCAGGGGAGGCTCGGGGTAGCCGACGAGCTTTGTGTTGTGCCAGGGGACTCGAACGTTATCGCCGGCTGAAACTTCAGAGGCCATTGGAACGAGGCTGATGATGAGCAGCAGCGTGATGGAAACGACGGCAATCCTGGCGAACATCATGACAGATCTCCGGAAGTGCTTGCGGCAACTGGCTGGGGGCTGGCCGGTTCGGGCGGATGATAGACGGAGGCGCGGCTGCGGTCACGTGGAGGCGAGGGCGGGGCTTGAGGCGGGAGGGGAAATGGTTAATGGTTATTGGAGATTGAAGAATGCAAAGTGGTTGCGCGAGTTTAGAAACCTTCGTTCCACCGGCGTGAAGCCGGCGGGGACGGGGGGCTTTGCGCGCTGGTTGGTTTGTAGTTGTCAAACCGGGGCTCACCCGGCGTGAAGCCGGGCTGGGGCCGAGGCGGCTGGTTCTAGGTTCGTGGTTCTTCGTTAGTGGGGGAAATGGTTAGTGGTTATTGGAGAATGGAAAATGCAAAGTGGCGGGTGCTGGGTTCCCGCAGGCGCGGGAATGACGCTTTGCGCGCTGAAGACTGAAGACTGAACCCTGAAAACTGAACACTGACTATTCAATATGGCGAGAGTTTTGGATGGGGCCGAGGAGGCCGAAGGGAAGGGGGGCGTCCTGGGTGTATTGCTTGCCGAGATGGAGGGCGACTTCGGCTCGGGACAGTTCATAGCCAAGATAAAACGCATGGCCGGGATCGATCGGTTTTCCGGCGGCTTCGTGAGCTTTCATCGCCTGGGCGACAATCTCAAACGGCTCGGTGCCGTGCCAGTGACCGTGGCGGTTCATCAGATGCAGTTCATTCTGCTCGGCAAAGATCCGAAAGTTCGAATCGGTGAGAGCCGCGGCAAGAGCGGTCAGTGCTTCCGACGTCATCCGATGGAGCCGGGATTCTCGCAGCATCACCAGCGACGAATCGACATGCTTCGGAAGCGTACCTGTGGAAATCGCATGGTGCACCAGTCGCCTTGCCGCATTGAATTCCGAAACGGCCGTTCGGCACCAGTTGATGACCTGAGTCGTCAGGATGCTTTGAACGCCCAGTTCTTCGCAGATTGCCGCAAGAACCATATTGACGCCAGCGGAATCGACTTCGGTCAGCTCCGTGACGTTGCCAACGCCCATCATCATCGGCACGTCGGGGTACTTCCTGCGAACATTCATGTAGCGTTGCAGGGACGCGGTGAATCCCATGCCGATCGGTTCGAGAATCGGATCGACTCGAAACGGAACCCCGGCCGCGGTCAGCGCCTCAATCAGTCGATCGAGCGAATCCAGATCCTGCGGAGTTTCGGGGACGGCAACAACTTCGACCCCCAGCTGACTGACCCAGCTCAGGTTCGACTGATTGCAGCTCAGAATCAGTTCAGCACCTTCCGTCACCGCGGCGCTGACCTCATCGCGATCAAAGCTGTCGATAGAAACTCGATGTCCGTCCGCCTTCAACGCCCGCACGATTTCCGCGATGCGCGGGGAGCTTTCACCGGCGACACCTCCGACATCAATCATATCCGCGCCGGCGGAGCGAAATCGATTCGCTTCCGCGACGATGTCGTGAAGAGGCATTCGAGTCGCGTGGTTGATCTCGGCAAGAATCTCGATCGAGTATCGACTGAGATCCGCAGACCGTCGCTTGCCTACTCCGAAGAACTCCGGAAGGTCATACAGATCGCGCGGACCGGCGATGAATGGCTTTCCGAACTGCTGCGATAACTCTTCGAGACTTCCCTGACACCAGCCGGGCAGGACCACCATGTCAATCTGTGGCGAAACCATCAGACGCTTCTTCAGCAGGTTCGTGTGAAGAAGTGCGGCGACTTGAATGCCCGGAACAACGATCTCAAACTGAAATCCTCGCTTCGCGGCAATCGGCGTCACGACATCGCGCAGGGAAGCTTCGGCCAGTGAGCCTGTGACGAAGAGGATCGATTTGCCATTCAGATTTGCATTCAACGCACCGCTCCGCCGTTCACGTTGATCACCTGGCCCGTGATATACGATGCATCATCGCTCAGCAGGAAGCGAGCCATGTTGGCGATATCCTGAGGTTCGCCCCAGCGTTTCAACGGCGTCTCGGAGAGAACTCGCTGCTGCCAGTATTCGCCAGCCGTTTCGCCCCAGGCCGTTCGAATCCAGCCCGGCGCAATGCAGTTGACTCGCACGGCCGGCGCAAGACTAACCGAAAGGGAACGCGTGAATCCCATGATCGCGTTCTTGGCCGTCGCGAACAGCTCGCCGCTGTCTCCCTCCATGCCTCGATCCGACTGATCCCAGCCGACCGTAAGAATGCAACCGGATCCCTGACTTCGGAAGTACTGACCGAAGCTGCGTGAAAGCTCCACCGTGCCCATCACATCCGTCTGGAGCAGAGCCAGCAGTCGGTCGGAAAACGGTGCAGACCGAAGCTCAGTAGTGAGCAAGTCGGCTCCGGCATTGTTGACAAGGCCGTCGATGCGACCGATGGAGCAGCACTGTTCCAGCAGGCAAATTCGATCTTCGGCTACGGACACATCCGCCTGAATCACGGTCGCGCTTCGGTTGAGCGCCCGGATTTCTTCCGCAACGGCGCTGGCTTTGTCAGCGGAGCGGCGGCAGTTGATGATCAGATCGGCTCCGGCACGAGCACACTCGAGCGCGATTGCGCGGCCGATGCCGGTGGAGGAACCGGTCACAAGGATTCGTTTATTATTCAATGATGTAAACATGGAAGAAGGGTACATCCCGACCTGTCGCCTGCAAAGTGGCCTCGCGTCATGGACAAACAAGTCTCAGAACGTTCTATTTCCCACTACCGACTTGTTCTGCTTTCTCCCTGCCTGCTGCTGACGTCCTGTCAGCGTTCCACCGGAGCACTCAACGATGTTTCGAATGTTGTCTCGCCTGGCCGTTCTTTGTCTGTTCACCCTTGCACTTTCGCCCCTTGCAGTCTCCGACGAGCCAGTGAAGCAGTTCCGTGTCGGCATGATCGGGCTCGATACGTCCCATTGCCTGGCATTCGCAGATCTGTTGAACAACACGAAAGATGACCCGGCTCTGGCAGGCTGTCGAGTTGTGCTGGTGTATCCGAAAGGCAGCCCGGACATTGAAAGCAGCGTGAAGCGGGTTCCGGAGTACACGACGAAGATCAAGGAACACGGAGTCGAGATCATCGACGACCTAAATGCAATGATTGAAAAGGTGGACGCCGTACTTCTGGAAACGAACGATGGTCGTCCCCACCTGGAACAGGTCATTCCGGTGCTCAAGGCCCGAAAGCCTGTCTTCATCGACAAGCCGGTTGCCGGTTCGCTGAGCGACGCGATCGCGATTTATGAACTCGCAAAACACTACAACACGCCGGTGTTTTCATCGTCTTCACTGCGATTTGCGAAAGCCGTTCAGGCGGTCCGAGGCGGCTCGATCGGCGAGGTACTTGGCTGTGATGCGTTTTCCCCGTGCAGTCTTGAGCCGACTCATCCGGATCTGTTCTGGTATGGAATTCACGGCTGTGAAACACTGTTCACGGCGATGGGACCGGGGGTCCAAACCGTTGTTCGCTCCTCAACAAAGGACTTCGATCAGGTTACGGGAGTCTGGAAGGACGGACGAATCGGGACGTTTCGAGGGATCCGTAATGGTTCGGGTGGATACGGAGGCACAGCCTTCGGAACCAAAGGAGTCGCTGCAGTTGGTCCATACGATGGCTACAAACCGCTGGTGGTGGAGATCGTGAAGTTCTATCGCACCGGAACGCCACCGGTCACCGCCGAGGAAACTCTGGACATTTACGCGTTCATGGAAGCGGCCGATGAAAGTAAGCGGCAGGGAGGAAAGCCGGTGGCTGTGGCGGAGGTGAGCGCGAAGGCGAGGGCGGAAGCGAGTGCGAAGGTGAAGCTGGTTGTGGAGGGGAAGTAGAAGGGGTCTGGGGTTGGGGGTGATGCTGGGATTGAGATTAAGATTAGGATCAAGCGGCAGTTAGCTGGCGGCGCGGCCGGGGGAGGAATCGGTTTGTTCATTGACGAGAATCAGGCCGGCGGGGCGAGTTGGTTCAAGGACAGAGCCGAGGACTTGGGCAAGTCGTCTGAGGTTGAAAGGCTTCTGCAGGAATGCCGCGATAGAAGATGATTCGCCGATGTCGGCTCCGCTTTCGCTGTAACCGCTGCACAGGATGACCGGCAGATTGGGAAAGCGTTCGTGAATCTGTTGCGACAGTTCGGTTCCCTTCATATCGGGCATCGTGAGGTCCGTGATCACGCAATCAAAGGGCGTCGCCGCAGTCGATGCATCACTCAGGCTCTGCAGGGCTGACGCACCGCTATAAGCTTCGGAGCAATCATAACCGGACAGCCGGAGAGATCTCGCCAGAAGTGATGCGACGCTGTGTTCGTCATCCACGATCAGGATTCTGCGGCGGACTGTAACCGCTGGTGCAGACGAGGAACCGGCAGCCGGTACGGGCGGAATCGAAACGACTTCCTGGCATGCTGGCAGCAGGACATCGAACGTTGTTCCGGTCTGGCCTGTCGTGCTGGAATTCACACGAATGCAGCCCTTATGGCCTCGAACAATTCCCAGCACCGTCGACAACCCCAGTCCTCGACCTGAGAACTTAGTCGTGAAGAACGGGTCAAACATGCGTTGAAGGGTATGGGGATCAATGCCGGAACCATCATCGCTGACTGTCAGTTTCAGAAACTCGCCAGTGCCTTCTGAAAAATCGACATGACAGCACTCAAGGTCGGCTTTCGACATCTGACACGATGACGTTTTAACGCTCACCTGCCCCATGCGTCCGGAGAGCGATTCGGAGCCGTTCAGAACCAGGTTCAGAATGATCTGGCGAAGCTGCGTCGCATCAGCTCGTACCATCGGACACTTTGAATCCAGATTCAGGTCGAGTGTAGTCGATTTGGCGACGGACGCCTTCAGGAGCGGCACGAAGTCCTGAATCACGTCATTGGCCTGCAGCGTCTGAAACTCAAGGGTTCCCTGTCCGGCATAGGCCAGCATCTGGCGAGTCAGATCGCTGGCGCGAGTCGCGGCGGCCAAAATGTTCGACAGCCCGGTTCGCTCTGCCGGCGCGATCATGCCAGACTCCTGAATCAGCGACGCATTGCCCAGGATGATCGTCAGGAGGTTATTGAAATCGTGAGCAATACCGCCAGCGAGGACTCCAAGGCTTTCCATTTTCTGAGCCTGCAGCAGTTGCTGCTCCAGAGCCTGCTTCTGAACTTCGGCTTTCTGACGGCTGGCATATTCTTCCAAAGCTCGTGCTGTCTGAATACGCGCCTGACGCCGCAGAAGGATGGCCCACAGAAAAGAGATCGCAGCAACAAGTCCAATCGAAAGGACGATCGTAATGACAGTCCATGGAACCTGGCTGCCCACAATCACATTCGATCGACGCGTATACAAAGCGCATGAACCAACATTAAAACCACCCAGCGACTGATGCTGAACCCAAACACCTTTCACATGAACTTTGGTGCCGATGGAAACAGCACGGAGAGCTTCGTCGTTCACGAAGACCGGCAACAGAATGCCATCACATTCCAGAAGAAAGCCGGGACGGCCATCGGTTTGGACAGCCCCAAGGTAGGAGCCGCTTGTGGTGACTTCTTCTCCGCTCAGTGACATTTCCACGAGTTTGGAAAGCTCCAGCGACTGCGCGGCAGTTCTCTGGGGAATCTCGACGTCGCTTGGGCGACTCTGCGCGTTCCTGAGTACTGGCGGGTGTGATGTGGTATCGAGGACTCCTCGGAATTCATGAATCGTGTCGATCTCCGGAATGCCGATATTGCCAAACTCCACCAGAACCGAACCGGTCGCATCATGAACCAGGAGCATCTGATTCGACAGCTGATAATCTACTCTGGCTTCAATCTGGAAGTAGCCGGCAGCCGGACTGACGCGATCGATCTGATTCAGGTCGGCCACCATGGTCGTCGGCAGTCCCGGCGAGTTTCCCTGAACAGGAATGATGGACTGGACACCAGGCAGCCAGATCTGAAATCCGCTAAACTTCCCGGTCGTATCGACTCGTGCTCCCACAACGCCGAGAAAGCGAACTGTGGTCCCAAGGGACTTTCGAAGCTCTTCAACGGACGTCAGCTTGTCTGAGATCAGACCTCGAAAACGCCCTCCTTCGGGTGAGACCATTTCCAGACTGAAATGGTGAAAGTCGGTTTCAACACCGATCAGTTGCCCGGTGATGGACACATATTGACTGTCGTCGAATCGCCCCTGAAGTCGATCGTATGAAACGACTCGGGGTTCCGGCAGCTGAATGCCGTTGCTGACGCGAGTCGCCGACTCTGCTTTGACAAATCGTCCTGGCGTGACAACTCCCTTCAGAAGGATCTGGTCACCGGGTTTGAGTCCCGGATCCTCAACACCAACGACGTACATACCCGTTCGGCCGTCATGAACGAACGTAATGGGCCAGTCTCTGGAATGAATCGCGATCACACACGGCAGTTCAACCGCGGCGCTGTAATGAAGCTTCTCCTCCGGCAGTTCATGAATCTCATCGATCGAATGCAGCGTGAACTCTTCCTGGGCTGCCAGAGAACTTCCGAAGAAAAAGAAGACCGTGGCCAGGGACAGACACCGGAGCCACAGAACGGCCGAAGGTTGAAACCGAGGCCAGCCCATCGCTGTCGATGTTCGCTCCCTGCGCGTACTTGCCCGACAGAAGCGCCGTTGCGGCGCTGACGATTCAGCTCCAGGACCCCTCATTGCAGCAACTCCAGTCAGCTGCCCGTCAGTTCTTGCGTGGATTCATTCGCATGGAAATTAAGCCATACATCCCACATAGGCCTATGGGGTGAACCCCATCTCCCGGGAGACTGGCAAACGATGGACCGAGAGTCTGTAGAAATGTGGGGTATTTGGCAATCCACTGCCAAGACGGGAACAAAATTGCTGTCAATGGCTGACATCCTGGAGAAACTCCCGGCAGGAATCGGCCAGCAGCAAAACGTGGCTAAAGCTGGCTTCCGGGGCTCATCTTGCGTTGATGATTCCATCGCACCTATAGTTTGAGTTTGTGAAAATCAGGGCAAAACTGTTTTGGCCGACCATTAGTTTGCCGCCGGCCGGGAGGCCAGAGGCTCAGGAAGATTCCGGTTTGGTGGAATCGCCAGCGGATTGAAGATCAGGAAACGGAACGGAAGAACGGACGCATGGAAGATCGCCTGCCCCAACAGTCAGCAGGGCGCAGTCGCCCCACGAAGACTCGCCGTCAGTTTCTCGGAACAACCGCTGGTGCACTGACCGTTGCGACAATCGCACCGGAAGCCCGCAGCGCGGCGTTTGAAGAACTGCTTCTGCAGCCTGGCATTGATCAGAAAGCGACTCGTATCCGCTATTCGCTGAAGGTTGATGGACTTCTGACCGTCGCATCACCGTCCGGCACAAAGGACTTTTCTCTGAAGTCACAGGCCACGTTTGATTTTCGACAGCGGCAGTTCGCGTCGGATTCGTCGGGGCCGTTTGCACTGCGAGCTGTGCGTGAATTCCTGACCGCTCAGTCAGAAACGACAGTGGGTGGAGAAAAGTCGACTCCCGTTGTGCTGCCTCAGCAATCAAAGATCGTTCAGATCTTCGGCCAGGACACAGTTTTGGTGCAGCTTAGTCCCGATGTTCGAATGACGAGGCAACAGGTCGATCTCCTGGAATTCCCGTGCGATCCGCTCGCGATTCAGGGCCTGCTGCCGACACGCGTACTGCAGAGTTCCTCCGAGAAATGGAATTCCGACACATGGGTGGTTCCGATGGTCATCGGAATTGATGCAACCGCATCGCAGTCAACAACGTGTTCCCTGAAGTCGGTGACCGATGCGGTTGCTGTGATTCAGTTCGAGTGTCAGGCGACCGGAGCCGACACGGGGGCAGCCACTGAAACAACGCTTTCCGGCGAAATGGCGTTCGATCGCAAAGCAGGCCGTGTAACGAAACTCTCAGCGGTCATGAAGGAAAAGAGAACAAATGGCCCGGTCAGTCGAGGCATCAATGTCACCGCGCACATTGAATGGACACAGGAAGCCGATGAACAGGATGTGAGCCTGCCGCAGACGATGCCTCAGGAATTCCCTTCCGATCGCCAGTTGCTTTTGACTCTGACAACGCCATGGCGACTGCTGATGTCGCATGATCGTTACTGGCATGTTGTTGACCAGACGACGGACGGGATGATGATGCGAAAAGTGGTCAATGGGTCACTGGTCGGCCAGTGCAACCTGCGGACAGCTCCTCAAATGGCAGCGGGCAGCTTTACGTCAGAAGATGCGTTCCTGTCGGAAATCGAGCCCGCTGTCATTCAGCGTTCGGGCATCATTCGGCTATCCAAAGTCACTAAGGCCGAATCAGGCTGGCGACAACATCACATTCAGGCGACGGGCAAAGTCAAAAGTTCAATTCCGTCTGCCAGTGCCAGCCAGGCGGCCGGAGCATCGCCGGCCGCTTCGAAAGAAGAAACCATCATCTGGGACTATTACCTGTGCACCGCCACCACCGGCGAACAGTTTTCGCTCGTCTTTTCGCATGCAGAATCTGACTCGACGCTCTTCGATGATTCGGCCGTGCAAATGCTGAGCTCGATGACAATTCGGTCAGCCCGGCCGAAAGTAGCGCTTCCGAAATAGAAACCACGGTTTGTCTGCGAAGAATTTTCGGAGTCGTTTTCGGGAGGAATTGCGGTTCGGCAACATCCCTCGGAAGAGTGCTCTCGGGTCGCTTTTGACTGCAAAACGGTCATTGAATGATCACAGAGCCAGGGAAAACTCAGTGGCACCGAATTGACGCAAGGGGTTGCCAGTTACGATCTTGCCTAAGGATCGTCGACTGGTCTACTATCCGAAGATCCCTGATTC
Source organism: uncultured Chitinophaga sp. (assembly GCA_964538835.1). Classification (GTDB taxonomy): domain Bacteria; phylum Planctomycetota; class Planctomycetia; order Planctomycetales; family Planctomycetaceae; genus SXXK01. The sequence goes on from CAZIGZ010000006.1 coordinate 21,790, forward strand.
AGTCGCCTGCCGGGGGAATCCGGGGTAATTTGCGGCAATCTGAAATCCGCTTTTTTCGCGGTCGAGGTCTTGTCCACTTCGGCCGTGCGTTCGTCGAAGGAAAATTAATATGACAACGCTGAAACGAGCCAAACGAACTGTCATGGCTCTGGCCGCTTTGACTTTCTGCAGCGGAAGTTCATTCGCTGAAAAAATCGAGCTGACGGCTGAAGACGGAAAGACCGCCCAGATGGTCGCCTCGATGGTGGCTTCGCGGCACATCAACCATCCTCAGATTGACGATGCTCTTTCGGAAAAGCTGCTGAAGCGATACATCGAAGTATGGGACCCACAGAAGCTGTACTTCCTGCAGTCTGACATTGATGAGTTTTCCAAAGAGAAGACCACGCTCGACGACAAGATCATCAAAGGGGACGTTCAGTTCGCCGTCCGGGTCTTTGAACGCTTCAAGCTCCGAATGTCAGAGCGATCTGAAAAAATCGGTGCTCTGATCGATGCGGATCACGACTTCACGATCGAAGAAGAGATTACTCGCGATGCCGACGAACTGCCATGGGCAACATCCGAAGAAGAACTGACGGAGCGATGGCGCAAGCGAATCAAGTTTGACCTTGTCATGCTGAAGCTGGACAAGACCGATCTTGCCGATGCTCGCAAGCGTCTTCATACTCGCTACCACACGAACAAGGTCTTCATGGACCAGACAGAAGCTCATGAAGTTCTTGAGCTGTATCTTTCGTCAATGACGCACTGCCTGGATCCGCATTCCAGCTACATGTCTCCTCAGACTCTGCAGGATTTCGAAATCCAGATGCGTCTAAAGCTGGAGGGCATTGGAGCTCGGCTGAAGTACGAAGATGGCTACACCATCGTCGAAGAAGTGATCCAGGGTGGCGCAGCGGCTGCAGACGGTCGCCTGATCAAGGGTGACAAGATCATCGGCGTGTCGGCAGACGCGGTCGGTGAGTATGTCGACGTCGTCGAAATGAAGCTGACCAAAGTGGTAGACATGATCCGCGGCAAGAAGGGCACCAAAGTCAAGCTGCAGGTACTCAAGGAAGGCGGCGGCATCGAAGATTACGAACTGACTCGAACCGAAGTGAAGATCACGGAAGACGAAGTCCGCGGCAAGGTGATTGACGCCGCGGAATGGATCCCGGGCCAGAAGGCTCGCGTCGGCATCCTTCGAATTCCGTCCTTCTATCGTGACTTCCAGGGTGCCTCACAGGGCGGAGATTTCAAGAGTACGTCCAAGGACATCAAGCTCGTTCTGGATGAATTCAAGAAGCAGCAGGTCGACGTCCTGATCGTGGACCTCCGCTGGAACGGCGGCGGTGCTCTTCAGGAAGCCATTGAGGTTTCCGGTCTGTTCATTCCTCGCGGGAACGTCGTTCAGGTCAAGGAACCTGGTGACAGTGTTCAGGCCTTCGAAGACGAAGATCCGGAAGTTTACTGGCGCAAGCCGATGATTGTGGCCTGCAATCGCTTCAGCGCTTCGGCGTCGGAGATTTTTGCAGGAGCCATCAAGGACTATAAGCGGGGCATCGTGGTCGGTGACCGCACGACTCACGGAAAGGGAACCGTTCAGAACGTTGTTCCTGTTGCCAATCGCTTCTCGCTGATGGCTCAGGACCGAGGTGCTCTGAAGCTGACGATCAGCAAGTTCTATCGAGTCAACGGCGACAGTACTCAGACCAAAGGTGTGACATCTGACGTGATTCTGCCGTCGCTGCTGAATCATCGCGACATTGGTGAAGATGCACTCGACAATGCTCTGGAATTCGATCGCATCACGGCGGCCGAGTACAGCCCGTACTCATCGAACGTCACCGAGGCGCTGATTACTCAGCTGAAGACTCGCAGCCAGAAGCGAGTTGACGAGAACGAAGATTTCGCTCAGATCAACAAGCTGATCGCCAAGTACGTGGAACGAAAGAACGAAAAGACGATCTCTCTGAACGAAGGCACCCTGCGAGCTGAAGAAGAAGAGCTGAAGCAGGAGCAGAAGGAAGAAGAAGAAGCCGTCAAGCAGGCCAATGGAGTCAGCGCGAAGGACGATATCTTCCCGAACGACTTCTACAACAAGGAACTCGTCAACATTACCACGGACTACCTCGAACTGCTGACAAGTATGCAGTCTGCGAAGAAGTAGTCGGAAACAGAGTGAAATCGGAGCCAGCCCAGCCGCTGCCCCCGAATACCTGAAATCTGAGAGCCGGATGCCAAAAAGCATCCGGCTCTTTTTTTTGCACCCGCTGTTGCCAGGATGTTTTGTTCCGACCGGGACATCTGCGGGTCCGTTGAGCTGAAGTCAGCAGCTGTGAATTAAGAACTGAGTGACCACCAACGCTTGCTAGTGTGAAACAAAGCATTACACTAAGACGGTTAACACAACGTCCTCAAGTGCGTCTTCCAACATCGCATCATCAAGATTCACCATCATGGCAGCGGACGGTCTTCCTCAATCTGGTTCTCGCCCTGCGCCGGATTTTTCAGCCACGCTTCAACAGCGGGCTGAAGAGGCGTTGTCAGCATCCGTTCATCATGCGTCATTGTCACAACAGTATCTGACTCTGGCCCAGAAGTACTCCGCTCTGGCCGAACAGGCCAGAGTCGGAACGGCCGTGTATTCTGAAGTCAGCCAGCTGGAACGGGAAGCCACCACCGGACGACCGGCCAGTCCCATCGTGTTCGCTCAACGGACGGACATCACTTCCTCCGGCACAGGGTCAGGCAACGCTGGCAAAGTCACAAATTCGCTCGGACTGTCGATACCACAGACTGGTGATTCCGCTTCGATGGTTCGGCCCCCGGCGGATCACGACCCCGCACCGTTCTATTCACCGCCGGCCAGAACATCGCTTCAGGAATTGCAGTCTCAACAAACCGCTTCACAGTCACCAAAGGAAGTGAAGTGGCCGGCAGCGATGGTCACTAACGAAACCAGTTCGACACACGGCCTGGCAGGATCAGAAACACCGCGAGAGCATCTTGCGGTTGCCGAGCTCGCCGAATCCGGCAGCACGATCTCTTCACCTGATTGTTCCGAACAGGATGTCAGCGATCGAGACGAACGCAAAGGAGTCCCGGAAGAACCAAAGTCACGAAAGACAATCGAACGCAGCAAGGCTCGCCGGAAGTCGCGTACGCGATTCAGCCTGAAGAAGCTCGTGGAACGGCTTCGATTAACCGCGATGGAGCAGGCAGAACGAGTGCGAGTCAAAGCAAAGAAGGGGGATCTGAAGCCGAAGATTCGCAAGACGACTGAGGAGATTGCGGAGGAGTTCAAGAGGAGCCGTAAGCCGGCATCCATCAGCACGTGCATCACCATGATTGCTCTGTTGATACTTGCTTTGCAGCGACTTGAGTATGTGGAGCCGGTGGAACTCCCTCCGCTGTCAGCCAGCTTCTCGCTTCCATCCGAAGAACCAGAAGCAGTGCTGATGGAACCACCGGCGGAAATGCCGGGAGAACAGCAGGAACAACCCACCGAGGAGCAGCCTCCGGAAGAACCGATGCCAGAGCCCGAGATGCCTCCGGAAACAGAACCTCCGCCTGAGCCGACCGAGCCCATGCCCGAACAGCCCATGGAAGAACCAGCGGAGACCGAAGTGGCTGGTGCACTTCCGGAAACCCCCAACGGAACGATGCCGACAAATCCTGACGCGGCCCCGGGCAAGGCAGGATCCTTCAGTCATCGATCAGAGGCTGGCCGCAAAGTGTTGCTGGAAAAGTTCGGAGGATCTGTGGGAAGTGAGTCGGCCGTTGGATTGGCGCTCGATTGGCTGGCACAGAGACAGCGTCGAGATGGCAGTTGGGACTTCTCGGATGTTGGGCCGTGCACGAGTCCTGGACGCATCCAGAATCCGATTGGAGGCACGGCGTACGCGCTTCTGCCGTTCCTTGCCGCCGGGAATACTCATCGCACAGGTCCGTACAAGCGACAGGTCACGGCAGGTCTCGAATATCTGATGACGGTTGGCGTTGTTGTACCGGCAGGGTACGACCTGCGAGGCGTGATCAATAAACGAGACACCGATGAAGAGCCCAACTATGCCTACTATGTCCACGGGGCAGCGACGATGGCTTTGTGTGAAGCCTATGGAATGACCAAAGACCGTAAGCTCAAGCCGGCCTGTGAAGGAGCCGTTCAGTTCCTGCTGAACTCCCAGGATCCTCGTGGCGGCGGATGGCGGTATGTGCCTCAACAGCCAGGTTCCACTTCGTGCACCGCGATTCAGCTGATGGCATTAAAGGCTGGTGAGAAGGCGGGGCTGCGAATTCCGGAAACGACATGGCGAGGAGTCAGCTATTACCTGGACAGTGTGCAGGTGGACCGAGAAGGCCGATACGGCTACGAAGTGGAGAAGAAGGCCTATGACGGTTCCGTGACAGCGATGGCGCTTCTTTCTCGTATGTATCTTGGCTGGGGCCGCGACGATGGTGACCTGCGAAAGGGAGTGGAGATTCTGGATCGGAAGGGGCCCTACGACAATTTCTACTACAACTACTTTGGGACTCAGGTGATGAAGAACTGGGGCGGCGAAGAATGGGTCCGCTGGAATGGGCGCCTCCGAGATGACCTGGTGGCATGGCAGGAGAAGGACGGCGACGCCAAAGGCAGTTGGGCACCGCGAGATCGGTCCGAATACAGTGTCGCAGGGGGGCGATTGCTGACGACATGCCTGGCAACCTTGACCCTGGAGGTTTACTACCGGTACCAGCCGCTGTTGGCGGAACAGGAAGGGACGGAAGTGACTGAGGGAGCAAAAATGACAGAGGGGACTGGCAGAGACGAAGGGAAGTAGCGGTGGGACCGGGATCCTGAAGATTGGTGGCAGTCGGATCGTGGAAATCCTGTCCCCAACCACGAAACTTCCTGTGTTTCCGACTCGAATAGACCGAATCCTATCGCTACACTTCGCGATTCTCTTTGCGGCCGGGTTATAAACCTGAACACAAATTCAGTACCCAGGCGGTTTGTCTCAACGACATTGGTTGAAGGTGGAAACTGACATGTTCGCGGTAATTGAAAACGGAAACCGGCAGCACCGAGTCCAGACGGGCTCAGTTCTGTCAGTTGACTACGACAACGAAGTCCAGGCTGGAGCGACGATTACATTTGATCGCGTCCTGCTGGCAAATGGTGGCGGAGCAAGCGTGATTGGCACCCCTGTCATTTCAGGTGCATCAGTCACTGCAGAAGTTCTGATTGCAGAAGAAAAGGGCCCGAAGCTGGAAATTCAGAAGCTTCGCCGCCGCAAGAATTCACGCCGTCACACGGGCCATCGCCAGAAGCATACTCGCGTGAAGGTCACCTCGATCACTGTGCCTGGCCTGCAGGTTGTTGAAAAGCCAGCCACCTGATCCAGTCGTGCAATGACAGAAATACAGGCGAGCCTCCGCAGGGGGGCTCGCTTTTTTTGTTGCCCCGCCTCGATTTGACTTCGCGTCGGCTCCATACTGCTCAGAATACTGAAGGACATTTCTGCCACGAGCCTTCACACCACTGAATCAGAGCTATGATTTGACTCGCTCAACCGGAAGTCGCTGATGATTCGTTTTCACTGCTCGGGCTGTCACAGCCGTCTGAACGCCAGGCCGACTCATGCCGGTCGTTCTATCAAATGCCCCGCCTGCGGCCAGCTGCTGACTGTTCCGGCCACCAAAGAAATCGAGACTGCAGCGGTGCAGTCGGAAGACTCATCGTCCGCAGCCGAATCCCATGATGACTTTCCGGACCTTCAGGAGTTTGTTCGAGAAGAGGCGATCGGGGAACTTCCGCCGGCGCCAGTGAGAAAGACCCGCAAACCGCAACGGGAGGAGAAGTCGCCAAAGGCATCCAAACCGGTCGGCGGAGCCAAATGCGGAGGCTGCGGGAAGGACATGTCACCGGACCAGCGATTCTGTGTGGCTTGTGGTTTCAACAACTTCGATGCGGATGCGGCCACCGTCGAAGCTCACTTCAAGCTGGCCAACCGCCTGGATCATCTTGCCAACAAGCTCTTCTTTCTTCGCTGGCTTCGAGTCTTCGCAAGGCTGCTGAGATAGAGTGTCGACGGAACTCGCTGCAGCGAAGTTTCACACTCTGGCGATATCACAGAGCGGCACAGGCCCTTGGCGCGATTTGAGAAGCTGTCCGATGGTCACTCCCGCGAATGCCGCCTCCGTCGCTGCATAGGCTCGATCAAGCTCCCGATGCAGCGGGCAAAGAGTTGTGTGAGAGGGCAGGCCGAGCGGACAGTGACGAATGCGTTCCAGGGGCGAAACGGCATTGATGACCTCAAGAATCGACAGAGTGTCCGCGTTACCGGCCAGCATGTAACCGCCGCCTGGCCCCGGCCTCGAATCGACCAGAGTTGCGGCGGAAAGATCCTGCAGCACCTTGTGCAGATAACGCCGCGGCACCTGAGTTTCCGAGGCAAGAACATCCGCCGACTTGGGCGTTTCAGGGTCCTGAGCGAGGCATGCGATGGCTCGCAGGGCGTATTCAGCGGTTTTTGGAAGCATGACAAGAATCCCTTTCCTATTTTCGACGGAATCAATTCTACACCTTGACATGCACAATTCAAGCCGCCATCTTTGACGATACCAGAAACAGGGCAGGGGACTGATTCCGAAGACGCAGTCCGAATGCCGTGAGTCCACGCATTCACGGGGACAGGAGATGGCAATGAATCCGATAAGTACACGCAGGCTGCTTGCATTGGCGCTGCTTGGAACCGTGGTACTTCAGTCTGCTCCGGCGAATGCTCAGGACGACTTTGAGGGTCCGCCGATCTCCTACAGCGAAACGACGCCTGAGAACAGCATCAGCCGACTTCAGGAGCAACTGAACCGCGGCGACGTCGTCCTTGAGCATGACAAACACTTTGGGTACGTCAAAGCCGTTCTGCAGGCCCTGAATGTTCCTCTGGAATCGCAGTCGCTCGTTTTTTCAAAAACCAGCCTTCAGTTGCGGCGCATCAATCCGAAAACACCTCGAGCCATCTATTTCAACTCGGATGTTTACATCGGCTTCTGCCAGAACGGTGATGTCATGGAAGTGTCGGCCGTGGACCCGAAACTCGGCACCGTCTTTTACACAATGGATCAGAAGAAAGCCGAGGGAGTCCCTCAGTTCGAACGTCGGACGGACAATTGCCTGGTCTGCCACAGCTCATCCAGAACCGAAGGCGTTCCAGGACATCTCGTGCGATCACTGCTCACAGATGCCGGCGGACAGCCATTGCTGGCGGCTGGCAGCAAAAACGTCAATCATACAACACCCATTGAAGAACGATGGGGCGGATGGTACGTCACCGGGCTCGCAGGTTCCCAGAAGCACATGGGCAATCTGATCATGTCGCGCGATGAGGTTCCGGAGACCATTGATAACTCCGCTGGGCAGAACGTCACTGACTTGTCTGACCGCTTCTCTGTGTCTCAGTACCTGACACCTCACAGCGACATCGTGGCACTTATGGTTCTTGAGCATCAGGTGCTGGTTCACAATCGGATTGCACGCGCGAGCTTCGCGGTGCGTGAAGCGCTGCACTACGAAACAATGCTGAATGAAGCGCTGAAGAATCCTCAGGGGACTCGGCTGGAAAGCACAACTCGCCGAATTCAAAGTGCCGGAGATCGACTGGTGGAATCGCTGCTGTTCAGCGGAGAAGCGATAATCACTGAACCGATCAAAGGGACATCCGGTTACGCGGAGATTTTCGCAAAGAATGCTCCTCGCGATCCAAACGGTCGTTCGCTGTATGACCTGGACCTGAATGCCCGGATGTTTCAATACCCCTGCAGCTACCTTGTGTATTCCGAAGCCTTCAATGCTCTGCCTGCTGACATGAAGTCCTACGTCTGGCAGAAAATGTGGGATGTCCTGAACGGAAAAGACACTACCGGCAAGTATGCTCACCTGACCGACGCCGATCGCACTGCCATCGTCGAAATCCTGCGAGCCACAAAATCAGACCTGCCCGATTACTGGAAGTCGTGACGAGGTGTTCGTTTTTCAGTGTTCGTTTTTTGAGTCGGGTAGCACGCCTGAAGGGCGTGTGCCGCAGGCGTCGGAAGCCATTGAGTGCACGTGGTATTGTCAATGGCTGGTGCACTGGAACAACCACGCGTTTCCATCGGCTTCCGACCGCTGTGTGGCACAGCCTTTTCCTGTGCTACGCAGTGTGCAGCGATTGTCCTCAATCGCTCTGATTATGATTCTTGCCCGAGAACGCAACGACTGAGGACAGTCGTTCTACATTGACTTTGGCATCAGCGATCGGCGAAGGCGACCGCTTTGAGGTATTCTCGGTTCAGACGGGCAATGTGGGCAACCGACACTTCGGCCGGGCATGCTGCTTCACACTCGGAGGTGTTCGTGCAGGATCCAAAGCCTTCTTTGTCCATCTGAGCGACCATGCCCAAAACACGGCTCGTTCGTTCCGGATGTCCCTGCGGCAGTACGGCCAGCTGAGAAACCTTGGCGGACACGAACAGCATTGCAGACGCATTCTTGCAGGCCGCCACACAGGCACCGCAACCGATGCAGGCTGCGGCATCCATCGCGACTTCCTGGCGAGCACCTGGCACCGGAATACAGTTGCCATCTGGCGCATTTCCGGTGTTTACCGAAACAAAGCCGCCAGAAGAAATGATTCGGTCGAATGCCGAACGATCCACGACGAGGTCTCGAACGACGGGAAACGCGGCGGCTCGCCACGGCTCGATCGTGATGACCTGCCCATTCTGGAATCGGCGCATATGCAACTGGCAGGTCGTGGTCCCCTTATCCGGACCGTGGGCCTGGCCGTTGATCATCAGGCTGCACATTCCGCAGATACCTTCGCGGCAGTCATGATCGAACGCCACAGGCTCTTCGCCGTCTGCAATCAACTTTTCGTTCAGGACGTCCAGCATCTCCAGGAAGGACATGTGAGTATTCACACCATTCAGGCGATACTCCTTGAAGGCCCCCTGAGCATTCGGACCAGGCTGCCGCCACACCCGCAGAGTCAGATTCAGTGTCTCGCTGCTCATGGTTATTTGTAGCTCCTGGTCGAAGGCTTCACATTTTCAAAGATCAGCGGCTCTTTGTGCAGAACAGGTTCACTGCCAGCACCCTGGAATTCCCAGCCCGCCACATAACTGAACTGCTCATCGTCTCGTTTCGCTTCACCGTCATCTGTCTGGTGTTCTTCACGGAAGTGACCTCCACAGGACTCCTCACGGTGCAGTGCATCCACAGCCAGCAGTTCCGCAAACTCCATAAAGTCAGCGACGCGTCCGGCCTTTTCGAGGCTCTGATTGAGAGACTCGCCGGATCCCAGGACTCGCACATCCTTCCAGAATTGTTCGCGCAAGTCGCGAATCTTTGGGATGGCTTCGTGCAGACCGGCCTTGTTTCGAGCCATTCCGCATTTGTCCCACATCAGCAGACCAAGCTCGCGGTGGAACGAATCCACACTGCGACGTCCACGGATATTGAGGAGTTTGTTGATGCGGTCTTCTGCATCTTTCTTCGCAGCGATGCAGGCAGGATGGTCTTCCGTAATCTTCGTGAACTTCGATGAAGCGAGATAATCGCCGATCGTGTAGGGAATCACAAAGTAGCCGTCTGACAACCCCTGCATCAGGGCACTCGCCCCCAGTCGATTTGCACCGTGGTCGGAGAAGTTTGCTTCGCCGAGCACGTACAGTCCCGGAAGGTTACTCATCAGATTGTAGTCCACCCACAGACCACCCATTGTGTAGTGAACCGCAGGGTAGATTCGCATCGGAACCTGATATGGGTTCTCCGCTGTAATCTTTTCGTACATGTGGAAGAGATTGCCGTACTTCTTGCGAACAACGTCTTCTCCGTCACGTTTAATGGCGTCACGGAAATCGAGGTACACAGCCAGCCCGGAATCACCGACACCAAAGCCTGCGTCACAGCGTTCCTTGGCAGCTCGCGAAGAAATGTCGCGAGGAGCGAGATTCCCGAATGACGGATATCGACGTTCGAGATAATAATCGCGCTCTTCATCCGGAATCTGGCCGGGGGCTCGCTTGTCACCCTGATTTTTCGGCACCCAGACTCGCCCGTCGTTTCGCAGGCTTTCGCTCATCAGAGTCAGCTTAGACTGATAATCACCGCTGACCGGGATGCACGTCGGGTGAATCTGCGTGTAGCACGGATTCGCAAAGTACGCACCTCGACGATGGCAACGCCATGCCGCGGTGACATTACAGCCTTTCGCGTTTGTCGACAGGTAGTAAACGTTGCCGTAACCACCTGTGCAAAGCACCACGGCATCAGCCGTATGAACTTCGAGCTGCCCGTTGGAGAGATTTCGAACGACAATTCCGCGAGCCACACCATCAACCACAACCAGCTCAACCATCTCCCGGCGAGCATACATCTGCACTTTGCCGGTGGAGACCTGCCGCATCAGCGCCTGATAGGCACCGAGAAGCAGCTGCTGCCCGGTTTGACCACGGCAATAGAAGGTTCGAGAGAGCTGAGCACCGCCGAAAGAACGGTTCGCCAGCGTCCCACCGTATTCACGAGCGAAAGGAACCCCCTGAGCGACGCACTGATCAATAATGTTGTTCGCCACCTGGGCCAGGCGGTACACATTGGCTTCACGAGCTCGGTAGTCGCCGCCCTTCAGAGTGTCATAGAACAGCCGATAAATGCTGTCGCCGTCGTTCGGATAGTTCTTCGCAGCGTTGATTCCACCCTGAGCGGCGATCGAGTGGGCTCGTCGCGGACTGTCCTGAAAACAGAACGCTTTGACGTTGTACCCGAGCTCGCCCAGCGACGCTGCGGCAGATCCGCCCGCCAGTCCGGTCCCAACCACAATCACGCTGTACTTGCGCTTGTTGGCTGGGTTTACCAGCTTCATATTGAACCGATGCTTGTCCCACTTCTCCTGAAGAGGACCCTCGGGAACTCGCGAGTTCAGCTGATCACTTGCCACGCGAAACATCGGAAGACCTCAAACTCTGCGATAAAGAATCAGAAAAACGCAGTCCGAACAGGAACACCCCTGATGCCGCTTCAGCCTTTGTGAGCAAATGCCCATGCAATCAGACTGATGAAGCCTCCGGCAATCGCCCAGGCAAAGAGGAATCCAGCCCAGCGAAGGATGAAGTTCCAGTTCTTATGGTTCAGACCCAGTGTCTGCAGCGCACTGCGAACACCATGGCTCAGGTGAATCCCCAGGCCCACAAGTCCAACCAGATAAATCACAGCGTGAAGCGGGTTCGACAATACAGCCTTCACCGCCTGAAACTCATTGTCCGGAACTTTGTCGGCGTTCATTGCCGCAGAGTAATCGACGCCGATCCCCTTTTTGAACTTCATGTCAACGATGTGAACGACAAGGAAGGCGAGAATGACGAATCCAGTGACCACCATCCAACTGAACGCGCCGCCGGGAATAATGAAAATCCCCTGTTTGGAGTCCTTCATCGCGTACGACTGGCCTCGAGCGTTACGATTCATTGCACTGGTGGAGATCGCCAGACCGATGTGAAAGGCGAATGTCGCGAAAAGGCCAATCTCCGCCGCAGCCAGAATCGGCCCAAGACTGTGCAGCTTGTGAGCGTAGTCGTTGAAGACCTGCTCACCCGCAAACAACTGAAGGTTGCCCGCAAGGTGTGCGACCAGAAATCCGCAGAGCGACAGACCGGTGATCGCCATGACCACCTTCTGACCTACGGACGTCGAACAGGCTCTGATCACGGGCCCAAGCCCGGGAACCTTTGACAGGACTTGAGCCGGCACGCTGAGAATTCGAAGCAAAGCGTTCAAGAGCTATGCTCCTCCCGGAGAAAGACGGTCAAACAGAAGGTCTCTGGAAATCCGCACGCTAGACTCCGGATTTCGCAGGATTCCTCGGATTATAGGAGGCCCCTTCTGAACTGCAACGAGCACCATTTTCTCTCTTTTCCACGAGAGTTTTCGAACGCCTCCGGGAACTCACGCCATCGATGTGCGCGTTTTTGTCGGTAAATCTGTCTCCTACGCCACGCAGCCCGGGCATTCCATGCCCGGGAGCTAGTCAAGCCGCATCGCGGCGATCACTGTTCCTGCCGCTCCGTTCGCCCTCCGTCGCTCTGCAAAACAGCATTGCCTCGTCAATCCACGTCGGTTTGTCATTACGACATGCAGGGAATCAAGTTCGAGTCATGGACTGACTCAACTACGTAGCTCGGTCATTCCATGACCGAGTGCTCATCAAGCCGCTTGCGGCGAGGACTGTTCATTGCGGCATCAGCCGCCGGCACGGCACGATCCCTCGATGACGCAGCGGGTTGGAATGATTTCAGCAGGCCGCTTGGCTAACCCGAGTCGATTCAGCAAACGTTGCGAACTTGTCATCACCACATGCAGGGAACCAGGTTCGAGTCATGGAATGACTCAACTACGAGCTCCTACTTCAGGCCGCTGAAGTCGACGGTTGCAAAATAGTCATCCGCAGTCTCAGCACGGCGGATCATCTTGACGCTGCCGTCTTCCTTGACGAGCAACTCCGCACAGCGAAGCTTGCCGTTGTACTGGAAGCCCATCGCGTGACCGTGCGCACCGGAGTCGTGAATGGCCAGCAGGTCACCTCGTTCCACCTTTGGCAGCGGACGCTGGATCGCAAACTTGTCGTTGTTCTCGCAGAGTGATCCGACAACGTCCACAATCTGATCATGCGGAGCGTTCTCTTTGCCGAGCACCGTGATGTGATGGTAAGCACCATACATCCCCGGACGCATGAGGTTGGCCATGCAGGCATCCACACCGACATAGTTGCGATAAATGTTCTTGTGGTGAACGGCTGATGTGATCAGGAAGCCATGGGGCCCGGTGATCATGCGACCGTTTTCCATCTTGATCTGCAGCGGATCAAGAACAGTTCCAGCAATCATCGAATCGTACAAGGCCTTCACTCCCTGACCAACGGCCTTCAGATCCACAGGCTGCTGTTCAGGACGGTAGGGAATCCCGATTCCGCCGCCGAGATTCACGAATTCAATGCGAATCCCGACCTGCGCGTAGAGCCGTTGCGCGAGATCAAACAGCATGCGTGCCGTCTCGACAAAGAACTCCCCCTTTAGTTCATTCGAGGCGACCATCGTGTGAAGACCAAAACGCTTCACGCCGGCATCACGCAGTTTTCGATAACCATCGAAGAGCTGCTCTTCCGTAAAGCCGTATTTGGCTTCTTCCGGCTTGCCAATAATCACATTGCCTTCGCGAGCCGAACCAGGGTTGTACCGGAAGCACAGCAACTCCGGCAGACCGACATGCTGCTTCAGATAATCGATGTGAGAAAGGTCGTCGAGATTGACGATGGCCCCCAGTTCCACAGCCTTTCGATACTCATGAGCCAGCGTATTGTTGGACGTGAACATAATGTCCTCGCCCGTCAGTCCAACTCGCTCCGAAATCATCAGTTCCGGAAGACTGGAGCAGTCGGCTCCCAGCCCCTCTTCCTTCAGCACCTCCACCACGTACGGATTCGGCAGTGCTTTGACGGCAAAGTATTCGCGAAAGCCCGCGTTCCATGCGAAGGCCGCATTCAGGTCGCGGGCCGATTTCCGGATTCCCTTTTCATCATACAGATAGAAAGGAGTCGGATACTTTTCGGCAATGCGACGAACAAACGCGGCGTCAAAGGGCAGTGGCTTTTGCATGAAAGAACGTTCTTTTCAAAGATGACTTATGGCCCGGACAAAATACCTGAGCACTGAGTTTTCGAATCTCACAGGATGCCGTTCACTCGCAAAACTGCCAGAGTGTCGGGCCGGGAATTCTAGTGAATGGCTCAACAACCCGTCACGAACTCGTCCTGCCGCTGAACGTTTTCCACCCGTGAGAGACGTAACGAATGTTAGACGCACCAAACCGACGGCGACCCCTATTTCTGCCAGAACTTCCACCAAGGACGGTTCGGCTTTTGTGCACTGACGTCCGGGGCGGAATCAAGGTTCAGGATCTTCCACCATTCCTGAACAACTTCTTCCGAAAGAGTCTCCTGAACGGTCAAACTGGCTGGCGCGGCGTGCAGTGGCGGTCCAAAGAACCCTGCGTTCCAGCTGCGACTCTGCAGAATCGGAGGCCACAGGAGCATCACGGCTTCGCCTCGCACTTCCGGGATCGACGCAGGTGAAGCTTCACCCCAGATGGAAGCACCGATCTCCGGACGATTACTCCTGCCGGAACCATAATGCCACCAGGCGTCGTCCGAACCATCCACAGGAAACTCGCCTGCCGCGACTCTCAGCATTTCATTATTCGGCTTGCGGCACTTTGGCAGCAGCCTGGACAACGCACACTGCAGGAGCGTGAAAAAATGAAAGCAGTTGCTGAGATTGCTGTAACGAACTCGAAAACCCGTGCGTGATTCGACATGAAACACCAGCACGCTGCCACTGCACCGACGAAGCAGCTCCAGCACCCAAACCGGGCCAACAGCAAAGCCCGACGCGCGTTCGAGAAGGTCGTGAACGTCTGCCTGAGCCGCCAGTTCCAGGCGAGCCTGCTCTGAGTGAGCCAGATGGGCGACAATCGCCTGACCAAGATACTCAAGCCCCGTCGCAAGCTCATCGGAGACTTCGAAGTCACTTTCGTCGTCGTCAAACTCATCATCGTCATCATCATCGAGATCAGGGGACGAAGCGGACTGAGAAGCCGAAAGGGGCTTCTGCTGTTCGTGAGCCAGATAGGCCTTTTCCAGTTCGCCGCACCAGCGAACAAAGGTCTCCCAAAGCGCCGGAAGAGACTGTTCCGGATCGGCACCATTCTCGACCGACGCTCCAAACCAGACGGCCAGAAATCCAGCCCCGGCCGGCGCCGTAACTTTCGGAAGCTCCGCAATAATCAGCGTTCGAATGCTGCTGCCATGCTCATGCTCGGCAACTGCATTCAGCGCTTCGCGCAGTGCAAACTCGGGCTCTCGCTCCGTCTGTTCATTTGCGGCATCAATGACGGCATTTGCCAGTCGCTGGATTTCATGAATGTCCACAGACTCTATTCCTGAAGCAACAGTAGCTTCGCGTCGGCCAGATCCAGCCAGTCACAGATGCTCTCGCCATCGCCGTAATCGACAATCACCCTCAACGTCGAAACGCCTTCGACGGACAACTGGACCGGAATCGGTTCGTCAGTCGATGAAATCATTCGATCCAGCAGAACTTTGTCGTCGCCTCGAATAATCAACTGCACTGCGTGGGTCCCATTGGACGCCACTTCGTCATCGATCCCGACAAGACACTCAAGACTGCGGTACTTCTGATCCAGTGCCCAGGCCATCTCGGTTTTCGAATGAATACAAAGCCCCTTTGAGAATTCCTTCCCGCGAAGCCGCAGCTTTGACTGCCGCTGAATCGTGATGTCCCGTCGCGGCCCAAACAGAAGCTGCTGCTGCTCCTCGGTGGCCAGTCCGGCCAGAAGACTGTTTTCCGGATCAGCCCCCAGGAACTTCTCTTCCAGCGTGGCGAGGTCCGACAGGTAAGTCAGCCGACCTCCGCTCAGATCGATTTGTCGAACGGCATCAACCGAAACAGGAATTGCCTGTCCCCATGTACTGACCAGACTCAACTGCCCCGACGCCATCGTCAATTGCTTCACGGCCAGCTGATCGTCAGTTGTCAGAGCAATTCTGCCGACGGGCTTTGCAGCCTCAACGCCGCCTTCGGCTTTCCCAAAAACGACGCCGTAAACTCGCGCCAGCGGAACGGGCACCGTTTCTCCGTCCAGCAGAAACTCCAGCTTCTCTGCATTGAATGAACTCACGACGCCCGCGGAAAAGTCGATCCCGGATCCATCTCGCTTGATCACAATCAGCAGGTCCTTCGTCGTTTCACGCTTGCGGAATGTTTCCCACTGAGCACGAAAGGCGGGGTTGTCAGGCTGCAGCCGAAGACTCTCAACAGCCTCCACAGGGATCTCCAGATTCCCCAGCACAGGCGAAATCAGCGACACGGCTTTCGCTGTCCGGCTTCCCGAGTTTCCAGACACCTCGGAACCATCTCGCAGAATCAAACGCTGCGGTTCCGCGACCGGCGCACTGGCTGCGGATGACACGTTGATCAGCAGAAGTTCGGCCATTGGAATCGTCACGGCTTGTCCGGCGGACTGCATGACCAGCGAGTCCGCGCTGATCAATTCCAGCGTGCCGGTTTCCGAAGCACCGCTCAGTCGAGTCACCTGGACGTCCGTGGGAAGCGAAATGCACAATGTCATCAGCAGAGCAAACATCAGGCAGGGCACTCCGTTCTTCCGGCAGACTCAGGTTTGGGCTACTTCTTCTGTTCCGCAATGCGGCGAGTATAACGACTGATCGCGTCAAGGAAATTCGGTGGGAACTGCTGGCGGATCAATTCGCGGGCCTGAGCTTCCTGCTGCTTGTCGAGCATGCCCCAGGCTCCGTTCTCGGTCAGGTCTTTCTTGTCAGCGTCACCTGTGCCGGGGGAACCTTTCACAGCACTGGAACCAGCTGGCTGATCAATCGACTGATTCGATCCACCTCCGCCACCTTCTCCCTGCTGCTGTTGCTGCTGCTTCTGTCGGTCTTCCATATCTTTCAGCAGTTTGTCCAGGGCCGCGATGACTTCTTCTTCACGCTTCTGAACGGGATCATCCGACTTGCCAAGGTCCAGACGACGATGAACGTCGGACATCAGTCGAGCAACCTGAGGTAATCCTTCGGCAGGGATTCCAGCTTCTTCCCTCATCATTTCCGCCACGGCACGAAAACGAGGCGGGACGTCCAGTGTGTTGTTCAGGAGCAGTACCAGGTCGTCCGCTGCCTGGTCCGGCTTCAGCAGGCGAAGTCGGCATACGGCACGATAGAAAAAGAGACTGGCCGGGTCAGTCACTTCTTCCGGGTTCATCGGCTCCAGCAGTGTCATTGCGTCGTCGTACAGTCGATGCTGAGTCAGCCAGCGGGCGTACCACAACTGAACGTGATTCCGAAAGAATGTCTCAGCACGGACACCTTCGAAATTCAGAACAGGTCGAGCACCACCCGTTCGGCAGGCATCGACGAGCTGATGAACAGTGGGATCAACCAGTGCAAAAGACGCCACAAGGCGATCCAGCGTCTCTTCGGCCGTCATGGATTTGACGACTGCCTGATCGGCCCACAGCTGAAGGGCCTTCGCAGCGGGTTCCTGTTCCGCTTTGCTGAGGGCCAGCCAGCCGATCAGATTCTCCTGAACCTGATCCGGAGCCATTCGCACAAACGCGGCTTTGGGAGCATTCGCAGCGGGAGTCTTTGATGATCCTGCCTTCGCCGGGTCATCCTGAGGCGTGGCAGCCTGCGGTGCTGCCTTCGGTTCCTCCTGCGCGGCCTGGGCGACAACAATGCCTGGAGTTCGATCGGTCTCCGCTGCGACTGCAACGGTTAACAATCCCGGGACAATTCCGGCCAGTCCCGACAGAACTCCACACAGGCCAGCAGTGCGTTTCATCACTCGCCATCCTCATCAGTGTCGTCGTAATCAGAGTCGTCATCGTCGCCGAATGAAACCATTCCGACGAGGTCATAGTCTTCGCGATCCATGATCTCGACGGGAACCATGTCTCCAACCTGCAGCTCTGCACCAGTCACAATTACGTTGGAATCGATTTCAGGAGCATCCGCGAATGTTCGCCCGACGTAAACACCGTCACCCAGATCTTCGTCGATCAGCACATCCAGTTCGTAGCCAATGAACTTCTCCGCGTGCTCGAAAGCAATCTCCTGCTGCAGCGCCATGAGTTCGTCGCGGCGAGCTTCCTTGACGTCTTCCGGAAGATGCCCGTCCAGCTTTGTTGCCGGAGTTCCGGGTTCCAGCGAATATGTGAAGACACCCATACGTTCGAACCGAGTCTCTTCGACGAACTTCCGAAGCTCGTCAAACTGTTCATCGGTTTCGCCCGGGAAGCCCGTGATGAACGTGGTACGAAGAACACAGTTCGGAATGCGTTCACGCAGCTTGCCGACAAGCTCCTTCGTCTGTTCTGCGTTGACTCGACGCTGCATTCTTTTCAGCACGGGCGAACTGATGTGCTGCAGAGGCATGTCGAGGTACGGAAGAATGACGGGCGACGCTGCGATCACGTCGATCAATTCGTCCGAGAAGTTGATCGGGTACAGATACATCAGTCGAATCCAGTCGATGCCGTCGACCTTCTCGAGTTCTCGCAGCAGCTGAGCCAGCCGGACTTCACCGTACAGATCCATGCCGTAGTACGTCGTATCCTGGGCCACCAGAATCAGTTCACGGACTCCGTCTTCCACCAGCTCACGAGCTTCGTCGATCACCATCTCGATCGGCTTCGTGACATGCTTGCCTCGCATCGACGGAATGGAGCAGAACGTGCAGGTTCGGTCGCAGCCTTCTGAAATCTTCAGGTAGGCATAGTGTGACGGCGTGATTCGCAGTCGAGCCTGATCGTTCAAAGCCTTGATCGGAGCAGGGCGGAAGAGTTCGCGCTGTTCGCGAGCACCGCCCACAAGTCGATCGGCGACCTTGGTAATTTCGTCACGACCAAACACCCCAACGACATGGTCGATGTCCGGCATCTCTTTCAGAAGTCCGCCTTCGTTTTCCAGTCTCTGAGGAAGGCAGCCGGCTACGATCACGCCTTTGGTCTTGCCAGCCTTCTTCAGGTCCAGCATTTCCTGGATGACCGATCGAGATTCCGCGCGGGAACTTTCGATGAAGCCGCACGTGTTCACGATGACAAAGTCTGCCCCTTCCGGCTCCGACACCAGCGTGTAGCCATCCAGGGACAAAGAGCCCAGCATCTTTTCACTGTCCACCAGATTCTTGGGGCAGCCAAGACTGACGAATGCGTATGTGCCCTTCGTGAGCCGTGGATCCTGGGGTTCTCCTTTGAGCATCGGAGAGTTAGAAGAAGAAAGGTCGATGATCGGAAGCGAAGGCATTCTTGAATTACTCGATTTCGTACACTCGGAACTTTGCGTGCATGCAAAACACTCCGAGTCTGAACAGGGCGGAACAACCACGACACATGTTCAGCCCATAACCGTAATCCGGTCATCGCTGAAGAGTCTCCTCGCGGTGCCGCAAAGTCTACTCGGAATTCAGTTTTCGGCCACAGCCTGCTTTTGTTTTCGACCTGGATTCCGGGCGGAAATGGAAATTTCCAGAATTCCTGTAACCTTGTCGCGAGAAATCTGAATCCACTCCGGACACCATATTCCTGATTACCCGGAGAGAGACGCTGTATGAACCAGCCTGCCTGCTGTCCTCAATGCCAAAAACCACTCGGAAGCGACGCGCCGCTGGGACTTTGCCCGTCGTGTCTGCTCGGTGCGGCAGCGCTGGCTCCGGCGTTGCCATTGAGCCCGGCCAGAGCGGAAAGCCCGCCAGGAATGCCGTCTTTGTCCGGCCTTGAACGATTTCTTTCGCCGACAACTCCGAGCCTGTACCGGTTCGTACCCCCGAATCCTCAGGAACTGGCCCCCTTCTTTCCAGCCCTGGAAATCCTGGAACTGATCGGTTTTGGCGGCATGGGAGCCGTCTACAAGGCTCGACAGATCAAACTGGATCGCCTGGTCGCACTCAAGATCATCCGGCCCGAAGCTCAGGCCGATCCGGCGTTTGCCGAACGATTTAATCGAGAAGCTCGAACCCTGGCCAGACTCAGCCATCCCGGAATTGTCGCAATCCATGACTTCGGAGAAGTCTCCGGCGAAATCACCGGCGCGGCGCCGCTGTATTACTTTGTCATGGAGTACGTGGACGGAACCAATCTGAGACAGCTTCTGCGGACCCCCATGGAACCAGCTCAGGCCCTGACCGTGATTCCTCAGGTCTGCGATGCCCTCCAGTATGCTCACCAGGAAGGAGTCGTTCATCGCGACATCAAACCGGAGAACATCCTGATTGATGCTCGAGGCCGAGTCAAAATTGCCGACTTCGGACTGGCACGAGTCGTCGTGGGCAGCGCGGAAGAATGGACTCTGACGGGAACCCATCAGGTCATGGGTACTCCTCGCTACATGGCCCCCGAGCAGATGGAAGGTTCGCATTCCGTCGACCATCGTGCGGACATCTATTCCCTGGGCGTTGTGTTCTACGAAATGCTGACCGGACAAATTCCGGCTGGCCACTTTGAACCGCCGTCACGCAAAGCCAATGTCCATCCGGGACTCGACAGCATCGTCCTTCGCGCGATGGCACGAGAACCAGAGCGACGCTTTCAGAGCATCAGCGAGTTGCGCGTACAGGTGGAAAAACTGGCAGGCTCGCCAGCAGCCTTCACAGCGGTGAAGGGCGGGATTGGCGGGCGAGGAGACGGATTCTACGGACCGTCGGACGATCAGACTGATGATTCCTATGCGAACGCGAGCGGCATGTCGGCCATCATGAGCCGTGAAGCACTGGCGGCCATGAGATGGGTTGCCGGACCAACAACGGAACGAACAGCGTCCCGAGCCCCTCGATGGCTGATGCTTCTGCTGGCCTTGATTCCGTGTGCCATGCTGTTCTTTCCGTGGTTCGACGTTTATGTGACCGACAATCAGGCAACGCGCGGAATGCCGGAACAGTTCAAGGAGATCTACAACAACCTTCCCGCAAGGCATCTAGTGTTCATTCCGATTCAAATGGCCTCCGGAATCACGTTCATCGTCTTCACGATGTTCGTCATCGTGATCCAGGCAATCTCCCTCGGACAGAAACGCCCGATGGCCCGCTTTGCGTTGCCGGGATTGCTGTTCACGGCACTGGCCATTCTGTTCCTGATGATCCATCGCTCCGAGATCAATTACCAGTTTGTTCCCGTCTATGCTGATCCGGTCACAGGCGCACCACCTCAAAGCCACATGTCCTACTCCAATGGCGAAGGCCGAGCATTCGTCGGTTCACTGGCTCATGAAGTCGTTTACCGCCCACCGTTCTATGCGACGTTCGCCTGTTGCATCATTCTTCTCGTTTTCTCAGCGTCTGAGGTTCGGCATTCGTTCGCATTGATGCTGCGAAAACGAGCTGAGCTGCGAGCAAAGAACGGAGGACGCCCTGACCCCGTGGAAATCAGAGCAGGGCGGTATCTGCTGATCCTGTCAGTCCTGATGTTTATCTCCGGCGGGATCACATTCACGATCATGCTGGACGTGGGTGATTTCAGAGATGATGTGATGTACTTCTTCGCAGGACTTCAGGTCGCCTGTCTGCCTGTGACCATTTTGGCATTGCTGGCCGGGTTTACTCTGAAACAGCAACACGTCTCTCAGATCGTTCACATTGCACTGATCCTGCTGCTGCTTCCTCTGACGCCGGCCTCAGTGATCAGCATTCCGATCGCCGCCTGGTGTCTTGCCGCACTGAAGAACGGCTCGCGGTTGCCGTCACAGGCTGGGCAAGTCGCCCGTGGAATCTCCATGTCCGCGGAAGCACCAGCAGCGGAGAAATCCGATGTGGCAAAGTCACTGCGATTCACTTTCGGAATCACTGGCGTTTTGCTGCTGATCACGACTTTTCTGTTCTTTCTGTCGACCTTTATACTGGCCACCTGGGTTTCCAGAGCACCGGCACTGGAAACGCGAGTTGCCCCGGCATGGGGACCATTGATTCTTGCACTGGGCACTCTCCTGTTTACGCTGTCGCTGGGACTGTGGTCACTGATCGCTGCCAATTCGGTTCGACGCGGGGCAAGCAATGTGATGGCATATCGAGTTGCCACCGCTTATCTGCTGCCGATCACTCCTGCATGGCCCATCACCATCTTTATCGGCCTTCACTGTCGAAAGTTGCTGGAAGAGCTGCAGAATGAAAGCTCAGGGCCCTTTGGTCCGGCCGGAGCGGGGCAGGCAGCAGGAACTTTGAATGGCGTGACTCCGCATGGCAATGCGGACGCGACCTCGTCAGAGTCTGGTGCGCAGCGAACGGCAAAGACGGATAACCGCTACTGGCAGCGACGGGGCCTTCAGGTTGCCTTTGTTGTTTCTCTGCTGATGTTCCTGACGATCAGCACCGACTTTTCGACCGGCACATATCAAGATGGAGTCGTTTTGTCTCGCAGCCAGGTGACTCGAGTCGGTCTTCCTGAGCCATGGTTTGTGAGTACAACGCTTTACGAGGCGAATGGAGTCACTACGCACCATCAGTTTCGATGGCTGGGGCATTCCCTTTGGCTCATGATCGCAGGTCTGGTGTGCTACTTCGTCGCCGACAGAATGGCGCCAGCCGATGGTACTCGACGGAAGCGTTGGATCCTGTCCCCGGCCGCCATGACAGGCATGACTCTGGTGCTCGCGGTCTGGATGGCTTTCCTGAGCACCTGGGCCAGCACGGCCGGCGGAGTTCGCAATGCTCTGCTCGGAGATCCACGTCCTGAACTTCTTCAGGCCGTGCAGAATTCGGATCAGCCCACAGTTCAGCGTTTGCTGGAAAATGGCGGGACCACAAACCCGCCGCTGCCAGAAGGATTCAACAGTCCTCTCTGGTGGGCCGTCGCGGAAGATGATCCGATCATTACAGCCATGCTTCTGGCGTATCAGGCCGATGTCAACTTCAGCAGTAAAGAAGGAATCACCCCGCTGATGCTGGCGGCCTGGAAGGGCGATATGGCTACCTGCGGATCGCTGCTCAACCTGGGAGCCAACGTGAATGCTCAGGATTTGATTGCCTCGTCCGACCAGCACACGATCCTGACGAATTCTAATGCCATCTACTGGCCAGGAGCGCGCATGACACCGCTGATGCTGGCAGCATGGAACGGACACGAACCTGTTGCAAGGCTGCTGCTGGAACACGGCGCTGACCCGATGCTGCGAGATGCCTCTGGAAGAACAGCGTACGAAATCGCTCAAGTCCAAAACTACTTTGCCATACACAATCTGATTCTGGAATCGATAAAGCCGGCTGTTGAGATTCCCGCGGGCGAATCGACTTCCTTCGCACCAGCGATGCCGGAAGAAGCACTCGACCTGATGCTTGCCAAAGCAATGATGGAGGACAACCTGGACTCGGTCAAGGCATGGAAGATGAACGGCGGTTCCGTGCAGCGAGCAAATTCCTCCGGCCAGACCGCATTGATGCAGGCCGCGGCTGCTGGACGCGAACGCATCGTTGCCTGGTTGATGCTGGCCGGATCTGATCCGTTGCAGCGTGATCCCACCGGACAGACTCCCTTGATGATCGCCGCCGCGGCCGGTCATTCGCGGACTGTGGAAATGATCCTGAAACTGGAACAGATCGGCTCCGATCAAGAGATTCAGTTTCGCATGTCGCAGATGGCTTCGGATCTTCCCGGGGGCCTGGATTTTCAACGCTATCATTTCGACGCGGGAATTGATCAGACAGATTCCAGCGGAGAAACCGCATGGATGAAAGCAGCGGCTGGCGGACATCTGCAGGCTTTCGAGATTCTGACTGAGATGACGACAGCAGAAAAACTGACACCGGATGGCAAGAGCTGGCTTTCCATGGCCGTCGAAAACAAACAGGAATCGCTGCTCTGTGCATTGCTCGACAAGGCCATTGCCCAGATGGAATACATCCAGAAGGGATATGTTTCGTCCTCGCGAATCACACCCGACCTGATGTGCCTCAAGGATGCCGCCAACCGAAATCCCCTGGAACGAGCCCGAGAACTGGGGCTGTCAAAGGTCGTTGAAAAAATGGAGACCTACTGCCAGCTGCTAATCAAATCCATGGATCAGCACCTGCAGGAAAGTCCAAATGACCAGAGCGCGACCGAAGTCAAAGCCAAATGCCTGAAGACCCTCGGCCAAAACTAACACAAATAAACTCCCCTCGCCCCTACCAGGGGAGAGGGGCCGGGGGTGAGGGGGGTTGTTGCATTGTCAGTTGCTGCGTTGCCTGTTGCTGTATTGGTCAAAGCCACCAGCCTGACCCAGCTAGCGGGATGCGCCAGCTTCCCGGTCATAGCATCGCGGAATTGGCTCTTCACATTCCCAGGACCAATCCTGCGGCAGTATCAGGGACTTATGCCCCCCGCTCGCCGGTGGTGTTTCGGAATTCATCTGGATCTTCGGGATTTCTGCGAACCTTTTGGATGTGAATGGGCTCGCACGCGACATACCGTATCGCGGCATCCATCAACGACCAAGGGCAATCTGCATGACAGTTCTCACAACACCTCGCCTGACACTGAAAAACAAGACACCAAACGAAGTCCGCGAGATGCTTGAGGCGATGCCGCCGGAGGTTCGCAAGGAGGTGGCTCAGTGGTGGGTCGATCGAGCACTCAATGCTCCGGCGCCGGATCCGTGGATTCATGGGTTTACGATCCTGCGAACGGAAGACCAGCAGCCTGTTGGCTTTGGTGGTTTCAAAGGTCCGCCGGCGGAAGATGGCGTTGTGGAACTTGCTTATGGCATTGATGAAGAGTTTCAGAATCAAGGTTTTGCCACGGAGATGACTCAGGCCCTGACGACATTCGCCAAAGCCCATCCAGCCGTGAAACTGGTCATCGCGCATACTCTGCCCAGCAACGGACCGTCGCAGCGAGTCCTGACGAAGTGCGGCTTCCAGAACGTGGGCGAACATATGGACCCCGAGGACGGGCTCGTCTGGCGCTGGGAATCTCCGGCGGTTTAATCGTCTTGCTCTGTTTCTGGCACACGGTGCGTGATTGATCACGCCGTTCGGAAGCGTGTGTTTTCTTCCGGAGTACGATATCCTCCGGCTCCACCTGCTTTCAGACTTCACCGAATCCCTGCTGGCCTGTCCCGCATGCGTGCTCTTGAACTACTCCGCGAACTGATTGCCTTTCCGACCGTCAGTTCGGAATCGAACAGTGAGATCAGTGACCTGATTCAGTCCTGGCTGACTCGCCTGGGATTTGAAACGGAGCGAGTGGACTATCTGGATGATCGTGGCGTTCGCAAGTCCAACGTGCTGGGACGCAAGGGGCCGGCAGGCAAGGGACTGGCGTGGTTTGGCCACACGGATGTGGTCCCGGTCAATTCCTGGAGTTTTCCTGCAGCCGGACCATGGACGCCGCATGTGGAGAACGGTCGCATTTACGGTCGAGGTTCCTGCGACATGAAGGGACCGGTCTGCTGTATGCTCGCAGCGATCGAGGCCACGCTGGATGTTCCCCTCAAGGCGCCTTTGTACTTCACTGTGACGGCTGATGAAGAAGTCGGGATGCCGGGTGCTCGCAAGGTTGTAGAATCATCGCGGCTGTATCGTGAAATCGTGGCGACTCAGACGAACGCGATCATCGGCGAACCCACAAGCCTGGACATCGTCTATGCTCATAAAGGCGGCCGAGCCGTCAGAGTGACGTCCGTCGGTCGGGCCGCTCATTCGAGCACCGGTCTGGGCATCAACGCCAACATGGCTCTGATTCCGTTTCTGATGGAAGTGAAGAAGATCAACGAGGAAATGGAGACGCAGCCGGAATGGAGCGATGCTCGATTTTCCCCGCCGACTCCGACACTCAACCTTGTGATCCGCGATACCAATACAGGGCTCAATATCACGTCGGCTCAGTCGGAATGCCTGGTCTACTTTCGACCGATGCCTGGACAAAACGCCGACGGAATGGTGGATCGCCTTCGCAACACGGCAGAACAGCTGGGACTGAAGTTTGAGATCATCTTTTCCGGATCGCCGCTGTTCACTGACCCGAGTACACCGTTTATTCAGGAGCTGCTGCAGCTCACCGGACACAGTGCGGCCAGAACCGTCGCGTACGGAACGGACGGAGCCGTCTTCACAGAACTGCGCAACATCGCCGTCTTCGGCCCCGGCGACATCGCTCAGGCTCATACCGATGACGAATGGATCAGCCTCGACCAATTGGAAAAGGGCACGCAGCTATACATCGAAGCCATTCATCGCTGGTGCTGACGGTCGAGCAGTCGTCTTCAGTCGCACACGTGACAAGTAGCGGAAGGGCGCGAGCCATCCGGTCAATTCATGACACAGACTCACCGGAGGATTCGCGCCCTGCCGCATCAAACTGAGGACAGTTGTTCTGCACTGAGGGCGGGAAATGCGGGGACTAACTGACGGCTCGCTTTCCTTTCCACAGGCGACTGGTCATAGTCGAGCCAACATCTCGCCTCGCTGGCCTTTTGAAGGAAGG
Organism: uncultured Chitinophaga sp.; assembly: GCA_964538835.1. Classification (GTDB taxonomy): domain Bacteria; phylum Planctomycetota; class Planctomycetia; order Planctomycetales; family Planctomycetaceae; genus SXXK01. Next base: position 47,834 of record CAZIGZ010000006.1, read on the forward strand.
TGTCTGCGATGTTTCCCGCCTCTTCGAATTCCCACACGTCATATCTTCAACGCCTGACGGCTCGACGCTGGTTCATGCAGCAGTGCGGTGTCGGACTTGGCTCGGTCGCCATGACCTCGATGCTCACCCAGGCAGCGTCGGCGACGCCTGCTTTGGCCGATGCTGTTTCTCAGCCGAGCCCTCATTTTCTGCCGAAGGCAAAGAACGTCATCTTCCTGTTCATGGCCGGAGCACCCAGCCATCTGGAACTGTTCGACAACAAACCTCAGCTCGCACGATTCGACGGGACTCTGCCCCCAGCCGAACTTCTGAAGGGCTATCGAGCCGCATTCATCAATCCCAATTCGAAGCTGCTGGGTCCGAAGTTCAAGTTTGCTCGTCATGGCCAGTGTGGAGCCGAGTTATCTGAGCTGCTGCCGAATCTGGCCGGAGTTGTTGACGACATTGCCATCGTCAAATCGATGGTGACAGACGGTTTCAATCACGCACCGGCTCAAATTCAGATGAGCACCGGAAGCCTGCAGTTCGGAAAGCCGAGTCTTGGTGCCTGGACACTGTATGGTCTGGGAAGTGAATCTCAGAACCTGCCTGGTTTTGTCGTCTTCAGTACAGGCAAGAAGGGACCAAGCGGCGGAAGTGCGAACTGGGGCAGCGGATTTCTTCCGACCGTTCATCAGGGCGTGGAATTTCGAACGACCGGAGATCCCGTGCTGTATCTTTCGAATCCCAAAGGAGTCGACGATCGGCTGCAGCGTGAATCACTCGACCTGATCAATTCGCTCAATCGCGATCATTTGGCGGTATCCGGCGACCCTGAAATTGCGACTCGCATCAGCGCGTTCGAAATGGCCTATCGGATGCAGGCCTCAGCACCGGAAGTGATGGACCTCAGTCGCGAGCCGAAGCATGTTCTGGACATGTACGGAGCAAAACCAGGTGAGCCATCGTTCGCCAATACCTGTCTGCTGGCACGTCGACTGGTACAGCAGGGCGTTCGCTTTGTCGAGATCTTCCATGAGGCATGGGACCAGCACGGCAATCTGGTGAATGATCTGCGAAGAAACTGTAAGGACACTGATCAGGCCTGTGCCGCATTGATTCAGGACCTGAAACAGCAGGGCCTTCTGGATGAGACTCTGGTGATCTGGGGCGGGGAGTTTGGTCGAACACCAATGGTGCAGGGCGGCAACGACGGCCGTGACCACCACCCCAATGCATTCACCATGTGGCTGGCCGGCGGCGGCATCAAAGGCGGCGTGACTCTGGGAGCCAGCGACGACTTTGGTTTCAACGCCACCGAAGACCGTGTCCACGTGAGAGATCTGCACGCGACGATTCTTCACCTGCTTGGCTTCAACCACAAGCTGCTCTCATTCCCCTTCCAGGGCCTCGACCAGAGAATCACCGGCGTGGAACCGTGTCGGGTTGTCGAAGAGATTCTGGTGGGTTGATAACCTGCTGAACATCCACCACAACGACTTGAGCCTGAGGCGCTAGCCGAAACCTCTCAGGTGCGATGCCACCCTGAGCCTGAGGCGCTAGCCGAAACCGAACTGGTTCGCACAGTTTCGAATGCACATTGAAAAAGCCGGTTGGCAAGCAGTGTCCTGGGGTTCAAAGGTGATTGCGGGCATTGTCGGCCAGCGCCTTGGGCTTATTGGCCTTCGAAGGTGTAGACAATGGCGTTCTGCAGCGACTGAGCATCGAACAATATTTCGCAGTCGCCACCTTTGGTCCAGGTCCGTTCGCGGATCAACGGCTTCTCCTGCTGTCGCAATCTGGCAGTACAGTTGGCCTTCAATTGGTCCCGGATCGTCTGCGGTCTTACGTCGGCCACAACCACAACGTGAACGTGATTGGACCGAGCGGTCACCGCATGAAGCTTCCAGCCGCGATGTGCACAATGTTCGCGGCAGGCCAATTCAATCGTCGTGCGGTCTTTTGGAGAAAGATAGACAGGATCGAACTTCATTTTCTCGTGCGCTTCGGCTTCCAATTTGGCATCCGGTGGCTGATTGCCTTTATGTTTCGCTCGCCAACCCCGCGAATCTCCGGGAAGCCAGGTGCCATACGTTGTCCATGTGATAAGAACACCAAAAGTATGCTGCATATAGCCCGGCCTGAGCCTGAGGCGCTACTAGCCGAATACCTTCACTGGTTTCGAGGTTGGTTTTGACGTTTGTCGCGAACCGCGGTGCCTTCCACGCGTCGCTGGACGCATTCTATGAATCCCAAAACGCCATTCAACTAACCCTGGGTGTTTTGTTTTCATATAACCCTAATAAGGGCAACGCGCTCCTGAGCCCGAGGCGCTAGCCGAAACCGAATTGGTTCGCACAATTTCGAATGCACATTGAAAAAAGCCGGTTGGCAAGCAGTCGTGGGGTTCAAGGGTGTTTGCGGGCATTGTCGGCTAGCGCCTCGGGCTCAGGGATGGAGTTACGCCAGCAGATCCTGCACCACGTTTCCATGAATATCAGTCAGCCGGTAATCACGGCCCTGGTAGCGGAAGGTGAGGCGTTCGTGGTCCATGCCCATGCAGTGCAGGATCGTGGCGTTCAGGTCGTGGATGTGCATCGGGTTCTGAAGAATGTTGTAGCCATAGTCGTCCGTCTGGCCGTACACCGTGCCGCCCTTGATGCCTCCGCCGGCCATCCACATCGAAAAGCATCGACCGTGGTGGTCGCGTCCGTAATCGGCCTGCAGTCCTCCCTGCCCATACACCGTTCGACCAAACTCACCGCCCCAGATGATCAATGTATCCTCGAGCATTCCTCGCTGCTTGAGATCCTGAATCAAAGCGGCCTGAGGCTGATCGACATCGTGACACTGTTTTGGAATATTCGTCGGCAGTCCGCCGTGCTGGTCCCATCCGCGGTGAAACAACTGGACGAAACGAACCCCTTTTTCCAGCAGTCGGCGAGTCAGCAGGCAATTTGACGCGAACGTGCCAGGCTTCTTTGCTTCTTCACCATACATCTGGAAGGTCGATTCCGGTTCCTTCGCGAGATCGATCAGTTCCGGAACGGATGCCTGCATGCGATAAGCCATCTCGTACTGAGTAATCCGCGTTGCGATTTCCGGGTCGCCGGAAGCCTCAAGCTGCCGACGATTCAGCTGGGCCATTCCATCCAGCATGTGACGACGAAGATCCCGAGTAATCCCGGGAGGATCCGACAGATACAACACCGGGTCGCCGCTGCTTCGAAGCTTCACTCCCTGATGGCTGGAGGGAAGAAAGCCGCTGCCCCAGAGTCGTTCTAGAAGTCCCTGATTCGCATCGCGGCCGGAACCGTGTGAGATCAGAACGAGGAACGCTGGAAGATCTTCCGCTTCACTTCCCAGCCCATAGCTGGCCCAGGCACCAAGGGAGGGGCGACCGGGCTGCTGCGATCCCGTCTGGATCAGAGTGATCGCAGGGTCGTGGTTAATGGCTTCCGTGTGCATCGAACGGATCAGACAAATCTCATCGGCAATCTTGCCCGTATGAGGCAGCAGTTCGCTCAGCCGCATCCCGCAGTTCCCGAACGTCTGAAATCCGAACTTCGGAGCAATCACCGGGAAGCTGCTTTGCCCGGACGTCATGCCCGTCAATCGCTGTCCCTGACGAATAGAATCCGGAAGCTCCGTGCCGTGCAGCTTCTTCAGCTCCGGCTTCTCATCGAACAATTCCAGGTGAGAAGGGCCACCGGACTGAAACAAGTAGACAACTCGCTTTGCCTTCGGAGCAAAATGAGTGAGCCCCGAAGAAGCAAAGCCGTCCTTCTGCAGCAGTGATGCCAGTGCCGCGGTTCCTACTGCCGATTTCAGAATCGATCGTCGTGCCAGCATGGGATGTCTCCAGGATCTGATGATCTGTTCTCTTGAGCTGCAAAGCTACGGGTTATTCGCGACTAATCGCTTCATCCAGGTTCATGAGCACGCTCATGGCAGCGGACCAGGACGCCAGTTCTTCTGCCGGGATTGTCGCATCTGCGGGTGCTCGTCCGACCTTAAGCAGTTCGGTCGCAGCGTCAGGCGTCTTCTGAAAATGGTCCTTCGCCGCAGACTGCACAGAGTTGATCGCCGCGATTTCATCAGCGACTGGTTCACGGGCCAGCACGATCCGGAAGGCTCGCGTCCATCGTGCGGAGTCATCCTTTTCCGAAAGCAGGACTTGTTCCGCAAGCTTGCGAGCGGCTTCGATGTATGTCGGATCATTCATCAGGATCAACGCCTGAAGCGGCGTATTGGTACGAGCACGGCGCACGACACATATCTCTCGATCCGGTGCATCAAAGGTTGCCATCGTGGGTGGCGGACACGTGCGTTTCCAGAACGTATACATGCTGCGACGATAGAGCCCGTCACCTTCATCCGGAACATATTTGTCTCGTCGTTCCACCGACACATCTTCCCACAGACCGTCAGGTTGATAGGGCTTCACGCTCGGACCTCCAACCTTCTGCTTCAGCAAGCCACTCATGGCCAGGGCCGAATCCCGCACAGTCTCTGCGGACAATCGATAGCGAGCACCTCGGCCCAGCAAGCGATTGAGAGGATCGCGTTCCAGTTGCTCGGGGGAAATCTGTGACGACTGCCCGTAAGTCGAAGACAGAACAATCTCGCGAAGAATCTTTCGAGTATCCCAGCCGGATTCCATCAGCTCACAGGCCAGCCAGTCCAGCAGCTCCGGGTGGCTTGGCAAGGCTCCCTGAACGCCAAAGTCTTCGGACGTTTCGACAATGCCGGTTCCAAACAGCATCTCCCACCAGCGATTCACGGCGACTCGCGCGGTCAATGGGTGTTTCGGATTCGTCAGCCATTGAGCAAAATCCAGACGTGTCGGCTGCTGGCCATTCGCTGCGGCCTCCGACGGTCCTTTTGAAAGATCACGAAACACGGCAGGAATCGACGCCGGCACCTGATCACCTCGCTGATCATACTGGCCTCGTCGCAAAATGTAGGACGGTCGTCGTTCTGGCTGTTCCTGCATGACCATCGTGACGGGAATGCTGGCCTCGATGTCGGATCGCTTCTTTGGAATCTCCGCGAGTTCCTTTCGCAAGTCGCGAGTCTTCGCATCGACGAAGTTGAAGTAGTAATCCGCAATCTGCTGCGTCTGAGAATCCGTTCGTTCGTTCTTCGGGAGGGAGACCAGTGCCTTAAGACTTCCCGCGGATTCTTCGGTCGCCAGTCTTCGCACTTCTTCTTCTGTCAACGCGGAACGAAACAACTGCACATCGTCGATCGTGCCTCGGAACGGTGCTGACGAATTGCGGCGACCGATATGAAATGGCTTCTCGGTGATCAGTGTTCCTTCCAGCGTGTTGTTCGTTGTGATGGTCAGCTTCTGCAACTGGCCATCCACGTAGATGCGAACACCATCGGCCTTGCGAGAACCATCGTACGTCACCGCGATATGATGCCAGTCGTTCTGGCTGACAGGCTGCTCGGTGATGACCTTGAATGCCTTGTCAGGCCAGTGGTGAACAAAGTGAGCAGCCACCTTGCCGCCTTCGATGATGACGTCGTAGCCGCGATGAGCATCGCCTTCATCCATGCGGCTCAGGATCGTTGCCGCTTCTGAAGTGGTCAGCTGAATCCAGGCAGAACTGGAAAAGGCCTGATCGGATTCAAAGCGTCCCGCGTTTTCTGATTCGACATAGTTCTGACCATCGAACTTCAGAGCCTGCCCGATTCGCCCGGCGACGGACATCACAGGGCCCTGAACTTTGCCCGCGGCAGTCACATCAACGCGTTCACTGGCCGAACCGTCTGTTTCGTCGAGCGTGAAATGATGAGCCAAACCGGGAACGCCAGATTTCTCAAGGTCCTCGTTCGTCAGGCTGGCTTCCCACTGATCAATTTCTGCGGTTGCCAGGACGCAGCGTTCGGCAATTGCTTTTTCCAGTTCCGTCTGACGTGACGCAAGTCGATCTAGCTCCGCCTGCTGTTCCGCTGTGGGAACCTTCAGCAAGGGTTCGGCCATGCGTCCCTGGCTGTAGGAAACGATGCGATCCGGAACATTGTTAAAAAACGCCGCCATCTGATAGTAGTCGCGCTGCGAGAACGGATCGTACTTGTGATCGTGACAGCGAGCACACTGAAGACTCAGCGCGAGGAAGACCGTGGATGTCGTGTGAATACGATCGGCGACGTATTCGACATGGTATTCCTCTTCGATGATTCCGCCTTCGGTTGTAAGCACATGATTGCGGTTGAAGCCAGTTGCCACTTTCTGGCTGAGCGTGGCGTTGGGAAGGAGATCGCCCGCCAGCTGTTCGGTGATGAACTGATCGTACGGCATTCCTTCCGCGAAGGCTCGAATCACCCAGTCACGCCACGGCCACATCGTTCGCACTTCATCGTTGTTGTAACCGTTGGTATCGGCGTAACGAGCGACATCCAGCCAATGCATCGCCATTTTTTCAGCATAGGCCGATGAACCAAGCAGTCGATCGACCGTCTTTGATTTTGCGTCTGCCAAAGAATGTGACTTCAGCAAAGTCTGGAACTCCGACTGTTCATCAAGCGTTGGCGGCAAACCCGTCAGATCCAGAGTGACTCGACGCAGCCACACCATCGGCGGGGCCTGAGGAGACGGTTTCATCTTTTCTGCTTCAAGCTTTTGAAGGATGAAGCGATCCACTGGCGATGTGGTCCATTCCGCGTTTTTGACGGCAGGAACTTCGGGGCGAACTGGCGGAACGAAGGCCCAGTGTTCAGAGAACTCGGCTCCCTCTTCGATCCACTTCTGAAGGATCTGTTTCTGAAGATCCGTCAGAGGGCGCTTGGCAGATTCCGGCGGCATCAGTTGATCAGCGTCGTCAGTCAATATGCGTTCAACAAGGTGGCTGGCGGATGGCTTCCCGGGAACAATCGCCGGGTTGCCGCTTTCACCTGCCAGCAGAGCCGCATCGCGTCGATCAAGCCGCAGCTGTCCCTGGCGTCCATGATCGTCGCGACCATGGCAACTCCAGCAATGGTTGGAGAGAATGGGCCGCACGTGCTCATTGAAGCTGATGCGATCAGGAAGCTGCCCCGGCGTCTGAGCAGGAAGCTGCCCGGAAGCGACCACAAGCAGCATGATCGACAGTGTCCGAAGGGCGAATCGAGAACGAATGCGATGGAACATGGCAGGATTCTCTTCTGCGAGGCCACGTCAAACAACAGGGGCGATTGGAACACGCTCCGTGTTGTCCAGTGGAAAACGCGTAGGCAGGTGCTCGATCGTAGCAGGCCAACCCGGCAAGGGGAACAAGTGACTGGCAGACTCTGACAAATGACAGGTCGTGTCCTGGCCTCGGGACGATTGCCTGTCCACTCACTTGCGGAACTTCTGTCGCAACGGCAGCATGATGCCTTCTGATGCCTGCTGATCTCCGCCCGAAAGGCCCGAACTGATGACCATGAAATTTTCCCGGACAGTCGTTGCTCTCGCACTGACATCGTTTACAGCCGCTCCCTGCCTCCATGCTCAGGAGTCTGCCGCCGGTCAGCAAAACACCGCTAAGTCGGATGAAGCGAAGAAGGATGAAGGGAAAAACAGCTTCGACGAACTCCGAAAAACTGTGCAGGTAGCTTCACTTGAAGAGGCTCAAAAGGCCCTTGAAGCGGCTCTCACAGCCAATCCAGACGACGTGCGTCTGGGCGGGCTTCGAACAATGATGATGATGCGACTTCTGAATGAAGGTCAGCCGGAAAAGGCCGTCACCGAGGCAGAATCGATCTTCCAGACTCAGCTTGAACGATCAAAAGACTCCGCCAGTCTGCAGGTCCTTGCGGGAACTTCGACGCTGATTCGCTCCGTCATGATGCGGGCCAACCGGACTGAGAAGTTCCTTGAGATGATTGAACAGGCCATCGCAAAATCCAGCGAACTTTCCGCGAACAACGACAATAAGGGGTATCTTCTTCCGGCCAGCCAGCTGACCAGTCTGAAGGCTCTGGCATTGAGTTCCATGAAGCAGGAAAAGGAAGCCGACGCGCTGCTCGTGAGCCACATCGAGGCGCTGAAAGAGAGCCTGAAGCACGCAGAGACTCAGGATGACGCAGCAATCGCCACCAGCAACCTGATGAAGAACCGCATCGTAATCGCCATGCAGACATCCACGGGCGACCTGAATGCCCTCAGCCGTGAACTGGACGACATGATCGTGGGTGCCGTGCAGAAGAATGGACTGTCCATTCCACTGATGCAGGAACTGATCATGGTACGAACCACTGAGATCAGCCGGATTCATCGTGACGAACCGGAAGCCGCGGAGCAACTCCTCCAGGACACTCTGGCGATTGTGAATGGTTCCGAATTGAAGAAAGAACTCACGATCAGCTCGGCCGCCGATCGTCTCAGGACGTTTGAGCCTCGCATTGCCGCCGCTCGACTGCTGAAGGAGATGATCGGCAAACCCGCTCCTGAGTTTGATATCGCCGCCTGGGCTCACGGATCAGGGCTGACCGCCGAGCAAATGAAAGGGAAAGTGATTCTGCTGGACTTCTGGGCGGTCTGGTGCGGCCCGTGCATTGCGACATTTCCGCATCTGAATGAGTGGTACGATGAATTCCACGATCAGGGCCTGGAAATCATCGGAGTGACTCGGCAGTACGGCTATACCTGGGACGATGAGGCCGGACGCGCGTCAAAAGCGAAAGATGGTGAAGAAGTGACGCTCGATAGTGAACTCGCGATGCTGGACAAGTTCATGAAACATCACGAGCTCCGCCACGCATCAATCGTGACTCCGAAGGAATCCAATATGAACAAGCGTTACGGCGTTACGGGAATTCCTCATGCGGTCCTGATCGACCGCAAGGGAAACATTCGCATGATCAAGATCGGATCTGGTCCGGCCAATGCTGAAGCACTGCATGGCATGATTAAGCAGCTGCTGGCCGAACAGTAATGGGACCGACTGTCTCACGCTCCTCACGCCGTCGCGAGTGCCGGAACAACCGGGTCATCGCGACGAAAGAGAGCCGCGATGGCTTCCACCAGCATCGCCGCCGCAAGGACGAGCAGCAGAACGGCAATCCAGGCCACCAGGTCCATTCCCTTCTGCTGCTTGGCCATAATCATCGAGACGAGAGCCCAGTTGCTCATCACGTACATGAATACGGCTGGCAGGCCCGTGACAAAGAACACCCAAACGGCTCGCCGAGTTCTCCAGAGCCAAACTGTGGCACCAAGCAGAGTCAGCGCCGCGAGCAGCTGATTGCTGGCTCCGAACAGTCCCCAGAACTCCAGCCAGACCGGCTTGCCATCCGCAGACTGACGCATCACAAAGAAAATCGGAACGCCCGCGGTCAGCAGAGTCCCGAACCAGCGACCGGAGATTCCCTTCCAGCCCGTCAGCTCCTGAAGAATAAAACGCCCCAGGCGAGTACACACATCCAGCGTGTCGTATACGAACGTATTGAACGCCATCAGAGCAAATGAAACGCCAATAGCCTTGGACAATCCAATCGACTGCAGAAAGGCACCGATCCCATTGGCATAGATGAAGTTGGGATTCGCCGAAACCAAAGGCGATCCTTTCGGAATCATCATGACGCAGCAGAGGGAAACGATCGCCACCATCGCTTCCAGCAGCATGGCACCGTAACCGATCGGACGAGCACTGCCTTCCGTCTTCAGCTGTTTCGATGTCGTTCCCGAAGCGATGAGTGAATGGAATCCCGAACACGCACCACAGGCGATCGTAATAAAGAGCATTGGGATGAGCGCGCCTTGCTTTTCATGCGACCAGCCACCGAACGAAGGCTGAGCAATCTCCTGACCGCCCATCATGATTCCCAGAGCACCGGCACCGAGGGCTGCGTATAGGAAGTATCCACCCAACTGTCCTCGAGGCTGTAGCAGGAGCCACATCGGAGTCACCGAAGCGACAGCGCAGTACAGCAGAAGGAAGACGTCCCAGGACCGGACAGCCCAGACAGCCGCTTCTTTCGGGCTCAGACCAGGACGCATCCATCGAATGATCTCATCCACATTCAGAGGGATATAGGGACCAATCAAGATGGCCACGGCCACCAGCGGCAGAAAAATCCAGGTGGCCTTTTCCATCGTCAGCTTTTTGGAACGCACCAGGAGTCCCATGGCAATCGGCAGCAGAAGATACAGCAGACTGGAGGTTGCAACGCCGCCGGACTGGATCAGCATCTTTGCGGACTCATCCGCCCTGGCATCGCCAATCGACGAGTAGGACTTGCCAGTCTGAAGATCGAGTGCCCCAACAAACATCGTGGCCGTGATGTCGGTGAAGGCCACAACAATGTAAACCAATGCCAGCCAGACAAAGGCCAGAAACAACAGGTAGGCACGTCCGCTGATATGGATTCTCACGACTTCAATGATGGATGTTGCCCGGTGACGAATCGAAGCCACCAGCGCTGCGAAATCGTGAACGCCGCCGACAAGGATTGATCCCACCAGAATCCAGAGCAGGGCAGGGAGCCATCCGAACGCACGACCTGCCAGAATCGGTCCAACGATAGGTCCTGCCGCCGCGATGGCAGAAAAATGCTGGCTCAGCAGCGGAGCCGTTTCGCATGGGACGTAATCCAGATCGTCCTTCATGGAAACGGCCGGAGTCGGAGTTTTGTCGTCCAGGCGAAAAAGGCGAGCCAGCAAACGTCCATACGTGAAGTACGCCACAGTCAGGATGACAGCGGACGACAGGACAATAACCAGCATTTCCATCGGAAGTTCCACGTGAGGCCAGGGGGAAGGGCGACGGCTCCGTTGACGACGCAGCATGTTCGCGGGCTTCAGATCATACAGAAGAAGCGAACCTCAAAGAAAGACTGTCAGACCAATTCGCGCACCGACACTTTTCTCAAATGCAAACGGATGAACGGGGAAATTCCCCGAGCGGCTCGCTCCGACAACCCGCTGCTCGCTACAGGACGAACAACCGATTCTTCGTGAAAACTCACTCCGATACTCTCCAGATTAACACGACCTGGCAGGCTGTAACGAATTTGCGGGCCGGATTTTCATGGTCATTTATCCCAGCCTTCCTGACCGTCATAACAGGACCAAAAATCAGCGCAAGTATTTGTGGTGCAATCACCTCTGGAAACTCAAGCCGCGGAATTCCGCTCGACGATAGACCTGCCTAGTCCCTCGGACTGCAAATGGCAAGTTGAGATCAGGGAGATCTCAACACCCGATAAACCGATGTGAAATCATCGACTCTTTTGCCAGATGGAACGTCCGTGATTCTGAGTAGCAGCGACGTGGTGTGAAGGTTCAACCAGTCCCGCCGCAGGTCGAGGGAAACGGCAAAGGTCTGCCGAAGACGATAGTAACGGACAACCAGTGGCCAGGGTGGTCGAAGGAACGATTTCCTTGAGAAGGAGACACTGTAAGATGAAATGGTCCAGGATGTTCAGTGCAGCACTCGCACTGGCCGGAATGATGGGATCAGCAGAAGCTGGTCTGTTCGGTTCCGGTGGATGTAAGAGCTGTGGTTGTGCAGAAGACTGTCAGCCAGCCTGCTGCAAGCCAACGATTGCTCGTCCGTGCCACACCAACGTGTACACGTACCAGCGCAAGTGTTCAGACATTAAGCCACCATGCTGCGACAGCTGTGGCGCTCCAGATTCATGCTGTGCACCAGTAACATGCTGTGCTCCAGCAGACGCGTGCGGCAACGGCTGCACAACTGACCCAAGCTGCTGTGCTCCAGCTGGTAATGGCTGTGGCAACGGCTGCAATGCTGATCCAACCTGCAGCGCTCCAGCTGCTTGTGGAACAGCTGCTGACCCATCATGCTGTGCTCCAGCTGGCAACGGCTGTGGCAACAACGCTGACCCATCATGCTGTGCACCAGCCGGCAACGGCTGTTCAGCTGACCCAACCTGTGCTGCTCCGGCTGCATGTGGTGACGGCTGCGGAAACAGCTGTGGCGAAAGCTGCTGCAACGATGACTGCTGCGAAATTGCGAAGCTGATCTACACTTCAATGACAGACTGCTACGCAAAGAACCGTCGTGCTGCTCTAGACAAGCTCGGACGCAAGTACGACTGCTGCTGCCATCCAGAAATTATGAACGCCTTCGTCTACGGTCTGAACGACACTGACGAACGAGTTCGTAAGGAAGCTGCTGACGAGATTGGTGACCAGATCCGCAAGAACAAGTGCTGCTGCAGCCCATGCGTTGTAGCCGCTCTGACCTGTGCTCTGGCTGATTGTGACCGTGGTGTTCGCCGACAGGCTGAAGAAGCTCTGGAAGCATGTGGCTACGAAATCGTTGACGGCTGCTGCGGCGGCTGCACCGACGTGGTCGGATGCGGAACAGACGCTTGTGGTGCAACTCACACGGCCGCTCCTGCTGCTCAGCAGCCAACACCGGCTGCTGAAGCTGCTCCAGCTCCAGCTCCTCCAGCAGAACCACAGGCCTTCTTCCCATCTCGCCTGCACAATAAGTCGCAGAGCAAGACTGGTCTGGCTGGTCTGTTCGGTATGGCTCGATAGTTAACCCGTCGACTTGAGGTGGGAAAGAACTGCTTCCTGTTCTAACTCACTCTCGCTCTAACTCAGACCTGCGGCTTCCAGGGGCCTTCTTCTGGAAGCCGCTTTTCGTTTGTACCTTCGGAATGTCAATGCTTTTAGAAGCCTGTTGAAATCGATCTCCACCCGCTGCGTCAGCGAGGGATCAATGTTATGCATCACGCCCGCTTCGGTCCCTCACTGATGTGTCTGGTCAGGAAAACTCGGCGGCTTCAGTCGTAATCCTGTTCTGGTTCGACCCAGACCTGAATTTCGCCATCTTCATCCACCCGGACGTAAATGGTATTGGCTCGGCAGCAAACCGGACAATCTTCGACGTACGTTTGGCTCGATCCTTCCGTCAGATCCAGCGGAATCACAATCTCTTCGCCACAGGCATCGCAAACGTAACTTGCTTCTTCCTGTAAACCAGTTCTGCTGTTGCTGGTACCTGTCGATGCCGATTGCTGAGCTTCATCCAGCCACGGGAGTTTTTCGCCCGACGCCAGTAAACGACACGCCCACTGCATGACCGAAAGCGATTCGGGATCCGCCAGTCGATGGTCATTTCCGACTTCGATGATGATCTCAGGTGGAAGACCGCTCACAGCGATCAGCTCTTCGGAGTCACCAAGAGGGATCACGTCATCCGCTCGGCTGTGAAGGATGACCGAGTTCGCCTTGAGCTTTCCGGCGGTCCCCCAGTTCTTCCATGCGGGACAAAGCAAAACGAGCGGAGTTTCGCCAGACTCAATGTTCATGGCGACGGCACCACCACGAGAGGAGCCGACAATCACGTTGGGCCGATGCTGATCGAACTCCAACTGAGCGATCCTGACCGCGGCGTCGAAATCGTCGTCATCCAGAGCCGGGTTGATCACCTCGTGACCGCGGTCTCTCAAATATGTTGGCTTGACGCCCCCAACAACACTGTGCCAGCCATGCAGGAAGAGGATTTTCATGAGTCCTGAACCTCACAATCCACTCGCGGAGCGGTTCGCTGGATTCTGACGCACGCGGAAATCACGTCTCCAATTCTCCGACTGGCCTCCGAACCAACGTTGATCCCATACATCAGGAGTGACCGAGCACGTGGCATGGCAACGTCGAGACCGTTCGCAACCAGTACTCCTTCGGGGGGCGTCCGCGGCGTCTCTCAGCTGTTGTTCGCTGCCAGAGGGCAGAGACAGTTCACTCGGGAAGTGAGCGGGCTGGAACTGGAAATTCTCTTTCGCATCATCGTGATCGTGGTCAGATTCTTCGGGATTGTTCATGACAGCGTTCACGCCTTCGTTCACCTGGGATCATCACCGCTCACCTGCTTGCTTGTAACTCCCGAGGAACGTACTTTTTTGCACTTTCCCGCTAAGGATGACATCTTCGTGATCTCCGATCAACTCTCCTCGCAACTTTGACGAGCTGACGACATGACCAAGACCGTAGAACTGGAAGTGGCACAAGCCACGCTGAGCGAACTTGTTGCTGGTCTGACCGTCGATAATGAAGTGGTCATTATGAAAGACCATGTTCCGGTAGCGAAGCTGGTGGCGACTCCAGCAAGCCCAGCAGCTCGCGTACCGGGTCTGTGTAAAGGAATGATCACAATCCTGGCGGAAGATGATGAGCACCTGAAGGGCTTCGCGGAGTATATGCCGTGAGACTCCTTCTCGATACACGTGCTCAGGTGATTGTCGAGGGAATGACGGTCGTCAGTTGCGACAAGGCATTCGATGCCTATCCCCTCAATCGGATCTGTTAGAGGAACAACAATCGCAGTCATGGAGTTCCTCGAAGATGTGAACTCCCACCTGCCTGCAGGTGATGATTACTAAAACAACACACCCTGCCCGCTGGAGTCTCGTGGCGGCCGAAACAGATCTGTCCGCGATGGGGGCAGTTGACTGTCCAGGCCAGCTTTCTTCCTGTTCAGCTGAAATAGCGCGGAGATCTGCTCGGCAAAAATTCCCGTTCCCCGCATTCGCAGATGGAACTGAGCATGATTGAGCCCGCCGTCTCGAATGGACCGTAATCGGTTTTCAATCTTCTCCGCCAGACTGGGCCGATGCCGCTGCAGCCACTCCAGAAACACAGGCTCCACCGTCAGAGGCAGTCGAACCATGATGTAACTGGCAGACCGCGCTCCCGCGTCGGCGACCGCCTGCAGAATTGCCGGGATCTCCGAATCGTTGAGCCCCGGAATCACAGGTGCAACCATGACGTGAACTGGCACTCCCGCAGCGGATAACCGCCGGATCGCTTCGATCCGACTGGAGGGTGCCGAACAGGCGGGTTCCAGAATCCGCGTCAGTGACTGGTCCAGCGAAGTCACACTGATGGCCACTCGTGCCAGCCGAAGAGCCGCCAGTTCAGCAAGATAATCCAGATCCCGCACGACCAGCGAGTTCTTGGTGATCAGTGACACAGGCTGAGAGGCTTCTTTCGCCACTTCGATGCATTGTCGAGTAATGCAGAGTTTCCGCTCAATCGGCTGGTAACAGTCCGTGACGCCCGAAAACATGACAGGTTCACATTCGTACGATGGCCGCGCCAGCCAGTCTCGAAACAGCTTCGGGGCATCTCGTTTGACAAAAATCCGAGTCTCAAAGTCCAGGCCGGCACTGAGTCCCAGATACTCGTGAGTCGGGCGAGCGTAGCAATAACTGCAGCCGTGCAGACATCCGCGATAAGGATTGAGACTGTAACGGAACGGAATGTCGGGACTGTCGTTTTCTGAGATCACATTTCGGGATGTGTCGTCGAAGTAAACCGTTCGAGGCCGCTGGAGCTCCTGCAGGAAGTCATCATCAAACTCCAGCTGCTCATAATCCGGTTCCGACACAATCGGGAGAAACCGGTTGGCAGGATTCGATGACGCGCCTCGTCCGATGGGGTCTCCGGCTGAGTTTCCTGGTGTTTGCACGTGATTTCCTGCGAAATCTAGGGCTCTGACGCCCGGCATCCTTGAGTGGCAGAAACTGCCCGAGTCCGATTTTTCCGGTGAATCCGAAATTTCTACGCCTTCGGATTGTAGCACGGATTCTGGCAGTGCCGATCAATTCCAGCATATGGATTTTACGCGATCTGCCAGTCCCTGGTGATTGCACTCTTTGGAATTAGTGAAGGTCTCAAGAGATGCGAAAACACACGTTGCTAACCAAGGCCGCAAGTATCGCAGTGTGCTTTGGAATTCTGCTCACCAATGTCGCCAGCGCATTTGATGGCGTGCCATCTCAGGTGGCGCGTGATATCGAGCTGACTGCTGATGGTGCTCTGCAGGGCCAAATTTACTCGCCGGAAGGGACTCCAGTTTCACGAGCTTCCGTGGAACTGCGATATCAGGGTACAGCCATTGCCCGAACAACCACGGGTGCTCAGGGTGAGTTTCTGATTACGGGTGTTCGTGGCGGTGCTCATGAGCTGACAATTGGCTCAATGTCCACTCCAGTGCGTCTGTGGAAGAATGGAACTGCTCCGGAAGGTGCTGTTGATGGCGTCGTAGTCGCCGCTTCTGAAAATGTCGTTCGTGGTCAGTCCATGGACAGCTACGGCAATCCTTCTTACCCACCGCCAACCAGCGGCTTCGGTCTGATCGACGTTGTCACTCTGGCAATGCTTGGCACTTCAGTGGCCGCATTGATCATCGCGATTGATACTCATGAAGACGTTGAGGAACTGGAAGACGCTCTGGTTTCTCCATAATTCCTGGCAAGGTCGAGCCTGAACACAGCCTGCAGCCCGGGGATCAGATCCGCGGGCTGTTTTCGTTTATTCGTCCCACCACCATCGATCCGGCTGATCCACAGGGGCCGCAGGAACCTTTAAGCGGTCTTCCGAAGTCTGATTCTCAGTGGCGGAATCCGACGCGGCATCGTCAAGCATCTGAGCCGAGCGAAATGTCACGCCTCCCGTGAAGACTCCCAGCACCACAGATCCTCGCCCCATCTTGACGTTGAGCATCGATGGCGTTTCGCGAGGAACCCGATACGTCGGAGTCGGCAGTTTCTCCGCATTCAACAATTCCGCGGCGTCCCAGCTGATCAGCTCGGATTCCTGACTTCGTCGAATGATCGATGCCGCCAGCAGCACGTCGAAAATATTCTGAAGGTCAGCAAACGCCGCCACCTTTTCTGTCAGCTGATCCAGATGCTCATTGAACGAGGTCGCATAGCCTTCGGAACTCTTCTGTTTCAGATCAATGTCCTTCAGATTTCCGTTCTGATCCATGACCTCTTCCTGAGCCATCAGCTTCAGCCGAGGCCCGGCGAATGTCCAGGCAGTGGCCTCTTCGTTCCTCGCAATTGTCGTGTAGTCCGGAACAAACCACCATCGACGCATCATGTTGTCTCCCGGCGCGGTCAGCGCAAACGACGTCTTGAGACCGCGAACGCCAACCTTCTCAACACCGATCGCAATCCGCTTCATCAGATAGTCCGCTTCCACCATTGTCAGGGCAATTCGACTGTCTTCCGGGGCGCCATAAGTCGTGACATTCCATCGCCCGAGGATCTCAATCATGTGCTCGAGCCGGGCCTTCGCAACATCGGCCGTGGCGGGCGATGAATTCTGCTGCAGCCATGCCTGCGAATCGCGAAGACGTTCCGGATCCGGGTCGATCGAACAACCGGCTTTCTCAACGATGTCTTCATCTCTTAGCGCGATAAGAAGATCTTCCAGGCAGAGCACCGGACGTCCGGATTCGATCCCAAGCATCCGACCACCCTTTGAACGCGCAAAGCCCTCAGCAGGGCCGGCAAGAATGATGTCGTGATGTTCACGATCAATGTAGATGGCTTCGATTCTGGTGAGCCCTGCAAGATACAGCAACTCTTCCGGGAATGGCTGCCGGGCATCCACAAGTTCTGCAACCCTATCTTCCAGTCGACGCAGAGACACTTTGCGAAAACTGCTGACGACGTTCAGGTCTCGAGGAAGACTCTTGCGAGCCTTCTCCTGCATCTGCTTGAGATTCGACGACGAGGTCACTGGCGCGACAATCGCTCGATCAATCAGTCCGTCGGGATGAATCAAAATCCCGCCAGGGAACTGTCCTCCGCCACCACCACCGCCGCCAAAACCTCCTCCGCCACCACCGCCGAATCCACCGCCTCCAAAGCCACCACCCTGAGCCATCAGGTCAGCTGTCGTGGCCATCGACACCAGTAGACAAAAAAGCAGTCTGTTCATCGAATCCTCCTGGAACTGCGGTTCCATTCATTCTGGTGGTTTTGCCAGACAATTTCGACTGTGCAGCGAATCAGAGACCTGTCACACTTTTCTGGCCTGCCCGAGTTTATTATGCCAACCGAGGTTCCTACATGACACAGGCTTTCCGAAAGATCGTCTCCCTCGTTTTCACGGTGGCTGCGATCACCAGTGTTTTTGCCTGCACCTCAGCGACTTTTGCTCAGACGGAGGTGACTCGCAATGAGGTGGCTCAGCCACCGCAGCAGGGCATGAGAAAGTTCGCCAATCAACCCCTGGTTGTAGGGTATGCGAGAGGCGTCGGCCCGACGGATGTCATGGACTACGCGGGCAAGATTGCCAAAAGCCTCGACGATGCCAGTGATCTGCTGAAAGACATTCAGGACGAACAGACTAAGGAACGCCTGGACGGCATCCTGCCCAAAGTCGAAGACCCGATGTACGGCTTTGCGTGGTACATGGTCACTGGGCTGATTCCGTCGTTCGATGTCGTCTCCTTCCAGCAGGTTGTGGATGAAGAGGATGCCAGACGCCTGATGAAGGGGCGTTCGACTCAGATGGGAGGCAACGGTCAGCCTGAGGAACTCGGCGATGGCAAATATCGCCTTTCGACGACGATCTCATGGTCATCCGAACTGCCTCCCAATGCAGATACTTCCATCTACGAAAACAACAACAGAACAAACACTCCGGGTTATGAGCTGACTCAGAAGGTGGTCGAGAAGGACGGCAAGAAGTTCGTGGAAAGCTCGCAGGTCATCACGAACCGCTTTCGCTACCACGATGGACTGCTGTACGAAGCGAACTTCGAAGAGCTGTATGAAATGCAGCTTCCCAATGTGGAGTCTGTCCGGAGCGGCGTCGATGCGACTCGCGATCTCGGATTCACTGCATGGCTCGATCGCATTCCTCTGGGAATTCGACAGCTTGGCTGGAACATGCTGAATGGTGCTGTCGGCAGCCATCTTCAGCAGCGCGATGATGAGCCGGATGCCATCTATAACATGAGACGATCGTCGGGTGATATGGGACTGGCTTTGATCCAGTCGGTGCTGTTTGACGTCGACAGTGCCGATGGCTGGGCGAACTTTGCTGGCGCAAACGATGGTTCGCTTCGAGGACAGCTGAGGATCCAGGCTCGAAAGAACAGCTCTCTGTCCGGCCGATTGATGGAGTCGTCGGGCACGAGTCGCTTTGCCCCGATTCTGTCAGACTCTGCGGTTGGTACGTTTCACATCTGCGTGCGATTCCCGGAAGAAGCTCCCGCCGCTCTGCAGGCCGTGGCCGAATGGCTCCCAATCGGAGCCAAGGAAGGCAACGGCGGTCCCGAATTGGAAACCGCGGCGGCGACTCTGGCCGGTCTGCTTCTGCAGATTGCCGAACACCGCAACTTCGAACTGCTTGTGAAGGTTGGCCATTCCGAGGCATCTGATGGAGTCTTCTACGGCGGTCTGCAGCTGGGCGATAACGAAAATCTTCTTCGACATGCTTACGAGGTGATGCGACGCATTCCGGCCCCCGGAATTGATCAGATGCTGAGCCTGACTGAAGAAGGCGGCATGCAGATGATTCGAATTCAGCTGCAGCCTGAGGATACCGAAAGTCTCCGCACGGAACTGGGAGCGAACATCACCCACATCTACCTGGCTCACCAGAATTCCTGTCTCTGGTTCGCGATCGGAACTGAAAAGGCTCGTGAGATCATTCGAGCATCCGTGGCCCGGTGCCTCGAAAACAGCACCGGAGCAAAGACACCGCTGATGAGTGGTCGTCTCGACATGCAGCAGTGGCTGGCTCTGCCACAGGATGATCCCGCCGGAATTGCTCAGATGCCTTTCTGGCTGGATGAAAATCGATGGTGGTTCCCGCCAAGCCCTTTCACCGCCGCCATGATGAGTCTTGGGCCGGCCAAACCAACTCCCATCATGACGCGTGTCTACGATCTCGGCGGCGATCAACAAACGAGCTTTTCGCTCGAAGCCGATGAAGGTGGTCTGCTGCTCAACGTTGCTCTCGGCGAAGCACTCGCCAATCACATGCTGGCTCGAATGATCAGCCTGCAGGAATCACGCTCCCGGGAAATCCGTCGGCAACAGCAGGAATCGATGGAGTCACTGAAGAAGGCTCAGGAAGTAGCCGCAAAGAACCCGCCACCACTTCCAGACCCGCCTAAGTAATGGGGGTGTTGGTTCCTGGTTCCTCGTTCTTGGTTCTTCGTTGAACTGAAAATAGCGGAAGGGCGCGAGCCCTCCGGTTGTCGCGTCCTCGAACCTCGAACCTCAAAGCCGCTGAGGACAGCCGCTCTACGATGGGCTATTTATTCAGAAGACCAGGACGTTGAAGCTGCTCAAATACGGCATCAGCCAGCAGTTCGTTTCCTCGCTGATTGAAGTGACACCAGGGATCCACGTAAAGAGTTTCAGTAACGCTCCGAAACACCATGGTCTGGTCACTAAACGCGATCCCTCGTTCACTCAGCTTCTTTCCTTCCGCTACCAGTTCCGGAAAAACACTGCGCGCTGTCTCAGCCATCGGCTGCCCGCCGGCAAAGCAGTTCTCACGTTCATAATCACTCAGTGGCTTGGAATCATCCACATACTGATTCGGCTGCAGAACATGCAGATAGGCAATGCCCTTCGCCTTGCAAAGATCATGCATCTGTTCAGAACAGCGAGCCCACAGCAGGGCAGCATCGCGACGGTGGTCGGCTGGCGACTGATCCGGAACCGCCGGACCATGATGCAGAAAGCTCCTGTCGTTGGCATGATTCACTTCGATGCCTAGTTCCAGCAACGCTTCGCGAGCCGCATTATCTCGCAGGTACCAGACCAGCTGGTAACACCATGACCATCGGAACCAGGAACCCAGCGCCTGCTTCGCTCGTTGTTGCCGATCAGCTCTCAGCTTCAACAGACGATACGCCTGATCGGAAATCTGCGGATCCGTCATAACCAGTGAGCGTGCGTGCCAGCTGCGAGGATAATCGAGCGATGTTCCATGAGTCACATTCTCGACAATCGCCAGAACGCCATCGTTGAACCCGTCCATGTTAATGACCAGATCAAACTCGGCTCCCAGGGCCAGCACATAATTCAGTGCCATCAGCTGCTGAGGCTGCTTGTATCCGGGCATGGCAATCCGAACAAATTCAATCGACCGATCCTGCAGCGCCGGCAGCGTCTTCAGGTGCTCTGTCAGTCGCTGCTCGGCTTCCCACGAAAATTGCCAGGCCACTGATCCGCCGGCAAGACACACAAGGAACCGGTCTGGCGATCTCTTGCGAACAGACGGCCCGTTGTCCAGAAAGCCAAGATTGTTCGTGTGAATTTCCGTCGTGCCAAACTTCTCCGGTATGCTCAGCTGAGGATTGCGAACCCATCCAAGGTACGGATGAATGGCCTCGGTGCCACCATCACTGGCGATCGCTCCAGTCGAGGTCGCGTCCTGTTCTTCCCTCAGCCTCGCAGTGCTCAACGGAGCCCCAAGAATGCTCATGGCGAAGTAAGCCAGAAGCTCCGCGCAGCCGAAGACGAACATCATCGTCACGAAGCGGAAAAGCCAGACGCGTCGTTTTGATAACCGACGAGGCCTCAAGGCTCCAGCGGCTGCTCCCGCCTCACGATCGTTCATGGAGTGTTCCCAATGGCAAACAGATGATGTTCACCACGAACGTAAATTCGCCCGTTTGCAATGGCCGGTGAGGACCATGTGTATTCACCCAGCGGGTTCTTTGAAACGACATCCAGCTTGTCACCGGGGCGGACAACGGCAATGTTTCCATCGTCAGCGGTAAAGTACACAAGCCCGTTCGCAGTCAGCAGCGATGCGCTGTAGTGATTGCCAAGCCGATCCTGCCATAACCGCTTGCCGGTTTCCGCCTCAAAGCAGTTCACGGTACCACGATCATCCGCCACAAACAGTCGATTCGCACAGAGTACCGGTGAGGGCACATAGCATTTCGCTTCGTCCGATTTCCACAACACGTGAGTCTTCGTCACGTCACCAGTCCCGTCGGGTCGAATGGCCATCACATAATGATCCGGATAACCCGATGTCAGAAAGAACCGCTGGCCGTCGAACACCATGGATGACACAAACTGCTCTGTCGGACCTTCAACTCGCCAGATCTGCTTTCCCGTCGCAGGATCAAGACTGATAACATGCTTGCTTCCGGACATGACCATCTGAGGATGCCCGGAAATCGTTCGAATGATCGGAGTACAGTAGCTGCGAATCTTGTGGTCGCGAGGAATCTGCCACACGACCTTGCCCGTCGTCCGATCCAGCGCCAACAGCCAGGATTCTCCGTCATGATCACCATTGATCATCAGAAGATTCTCGTAGATGACCGGCGAACTGCAGAATCCATGAGCACTGATGAAGTCCCCCGCCGTCGTCTTCCATTTCTCTTCGCCGTCCTTCGAATACGCGGCGACCAGAACTTCACCGGGCGTGACATTTCTTGGCGATCCCACATTCGGTGCCGGAATCTCATGACCATCGACCATCAGAAATGTGACATAAACGGTTTCGCCATCCGTCGCCGGAGTCGCTGATGCAAAGCTGTTGAGCTGATGGCGAGTCTCCAGCTTCGATGTTGTCACAGTTCGCTGCCAGACCAGATGACCGTCCGTCCGATGAAAACACAACAGCAGACGTTCCTGAGTCTCTTCGTTGCAGCTTCCCAGATAGATATGATCGTCCCAGACCACCGGACAAGAGTGACCGGTGCCTGGTACCTTGACCTTCCACGCGATGTTCTCACCGGTCTCACCGTTCCACTTCGTTGGAACGTTCGTCTCCTCCGAGGTCCCATCCCCACGTGGCCCGCGCCAGCCCGGCCAGTTCTCCGCAATCACTGCAGAAGACATCGTCATCAGCAGAAAGCCCGCGGCCAGCATAGTGCATTCAGATCGTGTCATCGGACTTCCTTCCTGATCAGTAAGGCAGTTCTTTGATGAACAGGTTACGGAAGTACAAAGCACTGCCGTGATGCTGAAGTTCGATCTGGTCTGCGCGAACCAATGGAGTCTGTCCGGTCTGGTCCCAGTAGTTTTCCAGAGCAACTCGATCAACAATCAGCTTGTCATTCAGCCAGATCGAAACTTTGTCGCCGACCATTCGAATCAGAAACGTGTTCCATTCTCCCGGCTTTTTGTCTGCCAGAACCAGAGGCTGATTTCTCCATCGACGATTATTCCAGAGACCCCCGGAACCGAGGTTTCGACCGTTACCATACTGTCCCACCCAGGCTTCCGGTGTGGAGGGATTCGGTTCGCCCGCTTTGACTCGCGGATCCCACGGGTCCCAGATCTGAACCTGCGGTGTACCGCGAAGATAGATTCCCGAATCGGCACCGGGCGGAATCTTCCAGTCGACATACAGTTCGAAATCTCCGTAGTCCTTTGCCGTGCAGAGACTCTGTCCATTGCCGTCATATGTAAGCACGCTATCGGCAACACTCCAGTGTTCCTTCATCAATCCATCAGCCCTCTCCTGAGCTGTTTTCAGAGCGTCTCCGGCGAGTGCTCGACGCTGAACGGCATTTTCGTGAGCTAATCCCTTCCAGCCGGTCAGATCTTTCCCGTTAAACAGCGCTGAGAAACCGACTGGAGGCTCATTGACGGAAGACGTCTGAGGCTGAGTCGGCGAGGTTGCATAGTCCACAAGCTTTAAGTTGCGAAACTCGACTCGATCGTCATGTCCGGCCAGTGCAATATGGCCCTTGCGGTTCTTCATTCCGGGATGTGGCGATCCATCTACCGGTGTGAGATTGTCCAGGTACGCATCGACGATGACGGCGCCGTTCAGAATGACCATGATGTGATCTTCAATCACGACAATGGTCTGAGTATTCCATTCACCGACAGGCTTCAGATATCCGATCTTCGCGGGCACGATTCCATAGACAGAACCATGATACTGCCATGGCTTCAGCCAGCTAAGACGCTGCGTTTTTCCATCGGCCATGACAGCGTTCCCATGGTACGCTTTGCCGTCATGGTCCAGAATCTGTATCTCCATGCCGTCACGCGATGGATGCCCATTCATTGGGACGCGAATACCGATTCCGTTATTGCCACTTTCTTCCAGCTTAAACTCAAACTGCAGAGCGAAGTCGCTGTACTCCGCGGCCGTGTAAAGATTCTTGCCGCCCTTTTTGCAGATGAGCACTCCGTTTTCGACCACATAACCATTCGTATCGCCAGCCCAGCCCGACAGGTCTGTCCCGTTGAACAGATCCTTCCACTCAGCCTTGCTCAGAATCTCAAGCAGCCGTGCTGCAGCCGCGACATTCGAGTCTTCGACACGTTCCTGAGCATTCGCGGCGCCGGCGAACATCAATGCGACCAGAGCAGCAAACATCCGTGCCACCGGCAAAACACAACGAGCGAAGGGCAGGGCCGTCATTCTGAAAACTCCGAACGGAAAGGCGGGATTCGCGAGAAGCAACAACGCGGAACTGAAGAATAACGCTCCCCCAGTCAAATCGCGAGCCAGGACAAAAGCCCCCGCCGTCAACCCCGTCTCTTCCCCCATCCCTAATCCTAATCTTGATCCTAACCTTGATCTTGATCTTAATCCTGCAACCCAAAAAACACCTCCAATCACCCATCACTCATCATCATCCTCTCCCTCCAGATCCACATCTTCTTCCGGTGGATCCTCCAGCGGCGCAAGCCCGATGTGAGTTTCAACCATCTCAGCAATCTGGCACAGTCGTCCGAACACGCGCCCCTGAAGAGGAGGCATGGACTGGCCAATTGAGCTGGCGGCTTCATAGAGCGCCACGGGGTTTTCTTTGTCGGGCAACTCTTTCAGGAAGTACTCGCCCACAGTCATATCGGCCTTTGCATGATCGAACGGGTACGGCACGGCCCAGAACGATTCGCGAAGGTTGGTGATGTGATCGTACAGCTCACTCATGCGCTGGCGGATCTGTTCAATCAGCTTCGGGTTCTCACTGTTGTCAGACAGCAGTGTCAGCA
This sequence comes from uncultured Chitinophaga sp., assembly GCA_964538835.1. GTDB lineage: Bacteria > Planctomycetota > Planctomycetia > Planctomycetales > Planctomycetaceae > SXXK01. The sequence goes on from CAZIGZ010000006.1 coordinate 72,500, forward strand.
GTTTTCCAAGAGCCAGCTGAGAGTCTCTGATGACCAGCAGTTGTCCGATGCGTTCGTTCATCTGATCGAACAGGTCGATCAGCATATCGAGCTCCGCCAGGGACGCCCCCTGTTCTTTCAGCGACGACTGATAATCAGGCAGTCGCGCCAGCTGAAGTCCCGCATACAGGCGATCCGCAGCCGCATCTTCAAACGGAGCCAGCTTTGGGGCAACTCGTCCCTGTTTGATCTCAGTCGCTTCCCTCGCGGCACGGATTTCATCACGGTTCGTCAGAGGAATGGAAAAGTCGCTCTTGCGAACTCGCAACCCCGCCTTGATCAGAATCTCCGCAAGACCAATCTCAATCAGCAGCGTGTCGCATTCGTCGAAGGTCTTCCACGCGTCACCATACTTCGGAGCCTGAATGAGCATGGATTCACGGCTATACTTCAGATGTCGGATCACATCCTCGGCACGCTTCACAGGATTCCGAGCCGCAGTGGGACTCTGAAACGGACGATACCAGGAAAGATGTCCCTGAAAGAAGCGACGCAGGGCCTTCCACGCCGCCTGCTGAACCTTCAGTCGTTCCATCAGTTCATCAACCGGATGGATATCGGACTTCTTGAGCTGATCGCCGATCACTTCCTTGTAGAAGTCCCAGGTGACAGCCCGGGAAAGAAAGTCAAACTTCTGAAAAAGGTGGGCCGCCGGAAGTCGAAGCTGAAAGATCCCGTCGGTATTCTCCCTGGCAGCACTGGCCATTCGCTCGGGGTCTGACGGATGAGTATCAAACAGCCCGGTCTTTGCGCTGAGGATCATCTCGTCGATTTTGGCGTGGACCTTTTCCGGCAGCTGATCAACGTTCAGCAGAATCAGCTTGGGAAGATTGTCCCCCAGTCGACCTTCGGAGTAGAACGTTCCGATGTCCGACATCGCGCCTCGATAGGCCACGCCCAGCACAGACAGCTGACGGGCTGTTGTGGCGAACGTCTTGCTTCCCGCAAAGCGAGCTTCATAACGGTCCGCATCGAACTCCATCTGCCGGAGAAGATATCCGGAAATCAAATGGCCCAGCATCATGAGGCACCACAGGATGCGTCGAGTCAGCCAGACTCCGAAGCGGACGAGGTACACAATCCAGCCAATGCGAATATCCAGACTGCGCGAAAGATCTTCCAGCTTCTCATCCCAGGAGTCGCGCTCATAGACGACTCGCGTAAACCAATAGCTGATCGATCGAATCACATAGGACAGCCTCATGCCGGCCCCCTGAGCGAAGTGACCGAACTCATGAGCCAGAACGCCGCCGAACTGGCGCATCGTCAGCCCGGCGACCAGCGGCATTCCGATTGTCAGAACCAGATCATTCCCCACGAAGCTCAACAGACCGCGCCCAAAGCTGGCGCTGGCATTGATGTTGCAGTCGATGTCGATCCGACTGGGACGAGGAGCTTTGACGGTGTCACAGATACGATCCACAAACTCAAACAGCAGTGGCTCATCAGAACGTTTCAGCGAACGACGACCGGAATCCGTCGCCGGTTTTGAAAACAGCGGCTTGAACATGAAGATGACCAGCGTGGCTCCGGCAATGATTGGAGTCACGTAGATCATCATGGCAAACACAACGGCTCGGCCCGAATTCCGACCTGTCCCCACACCAGCCGCCGCAGAAACGATGCCGGTGTGATTCATGGTGTGGTACCAGACTCCCCACGCAACCAGCCCAATGATCATCATGTACACGAACGGCAGGATGACCATGAACAATGAAACCAGTGCGATGCTGAGCCGGTACGTTCCGGTCACGGGAACCGGCTGAATGGCTTCCGCCTGAAACGACGCCACAACCTTCTTCCGAAGGACTGCAAAATCTTCCGGCGGCGCGGACAGTGTAGCAGCCGTATGACGAATCGCGTCCTGCTGAACATCGCGAGGTCCCGCCACCGTTCGTGCTCGAACCACAGCGGGCTTCGATGGTGCCGGAACGGCTGAACGAGACACAGGCTCCGCTGCGACCACGTCCGCGTTTGAAACCGGTTCAGTAACTCGGCGCGCTTTGCGTACTGCGGGAACCGATTCAGAATCCGGAACGACTTCAACAGCGTCGGCTGCCGGGCTGGCCTTCACAACCGGAACAGCAGGAATCGACTTTGCGGCGGACGCGGCTCCCGGAGGCTTGGCTGGAGCTGTTGTGGGTGTTGGGGGCTTAGGCGTTGCCGTTGACACGTGATTCGCTGATGAACTCGGTGCTGCCGGAGTTGGAGCGGTTGCAGGAGCAGGAGCCGTTGCTGCCGCAGGAGTCGTCGAAACGGCGGCGGCTGGTACGGAGACAATCTCCTTGCATTTGACGCACCGGATCTTCTTCCCGGCGAGCTCATCCTTGACCGCAAACGCTGCTGAACAGGATGGACAACGAACCTGAATCGCCACGGTGCAAACTCCCACTCTGTCAGATGAGCAGCGCTGGATGCCGAGATGTCAGGATCGGCCAGCGCCAAGTTGGGGAGAGCGTAGAAAGCCCTGTGTCGGGCGGCAAGTGACTGAATCTGCAGTCTCGGGCCGAAAGAAACGGAAGAAGACGAAAGAGGTCCGTACCTCGGCGCCACTGACTGCGATTGTTTTCCGTCACCCATCTTTTTGTCCGAGATCCAATGCGACGATGGTCAGCGTTGAGTTGCTGTTGTCGGGCAAAAATATGGTGGGACAAAAATATGGTGGGGCAAAAAGACGACACGCTGTCCTGTCCTTGATTCGCGTTCATTCGCGGTTGCAAATGCGTTCCCCACCAATGGAACGCATACCGGGAAGCTGACGCATCCCGCTTGCCAAAATAAGTGGAGCACCCGGGGTAGCACGCCTGAAGGGCGTGCGCCGCAGGAGCCGGAAGCTGATGAGTGCATGCAGTATTGCCAAGGCACGGTGCACTGAAACAACCAGGCGATCCCTTCAGCTTCCGACCGCATCGCGTCACAGGCTGCACCTTTGCTGCCCGAAAAACCATCGGCGCCAGAGGTTTCGCGATCACCTCATTTTTTTGCCCACACATTTTTTTGCCCAATTAGAATGGACACGTTTCGTTCCTTTCGGCCACATTGTCGCGGTTCGCTCCGTCGAACCTGGCGGGGCGCTCGAGGGTAAGCTGGCCTGGAGGCCAACGACTGAGGACAGTCGTTATACACCGCCGGTTGCTCGAACTATTTCTGGCATTCGTCTCGCAAATTAGAAGTTCGTTTCGTACTGTCAGGAGGCTCTCTCGGACCTCATGGACGAAAACCCGAACGCCGAGATCCGTACAGCGACCGATACGCCTTGCCGCCTCGCGACCCAGATGTCCGCAAAACACTCCAGGAGTACTCGATGCTTCAGATTCTGCTTGGAACCTTCGTTGGACTTCTTTCCGCATGTGTCGCCGATGAACCACCAGAAAAGCAGTCCGCCCCAGCACCAACTGATAAACTCCCCGAACCAGGTCCGGAGCTATTGAAGTTCACTCCGGAACAAATCGAAGCAGCCTACGCCGGCAAGAAACTGCCGGAAGCAGTCGAAATGTACCTGGTGATTGCGAAGGGCGGGCAACTGGACGGGGATGGCGGGTGGTTTCATCCGGCGGCCAACCGGTTCTCCTGGGAACGTCTGGTGACGAAGGTCGGAGGCGATCCTGAACAGCCACTAACTCGTGAGAAGCTTGCGGGCCAGGAACGCATCTTTGAACAGTTGGATCGCGATCACGACGGCATGCTCACCGTCTTTGATCTCGACTGGACCGATTCAAATCCCTGGGTTCGACAGTCGTACATGATCAACCGAATCTTTCGTCGCATCGACCCGAACGGAGATGGTTTGTTGTCTCCGGAAGAATGGCAAACGTACTTTGAACGCGTCAGCAAGGACGGGCAGCCGATGCGTTTCGAACAGCTGCGCGATGCGTGGCTGCCACCGGGTGGTGGATTTGTGCCGGGCGACGCACCAACCAAAGAGATGCTGATCAAAGGATTTCTGGAAGGTGAGCTGGGTTCACTGAAGGAAGGACCGGCACTGGAAGAGCAAGCGCCCGATTTCACAGTCCAGTCACTGTCTGGCAACGAGACTGTTCGACTGTCTGAAAAAATTGGAAAACGACCAGTGGTTCTGGTGTTCGGTAATTTCACATGCGGCCCGTTTCGTTCCATGTATCCAACCGTCGAAGCCGTCTGGAATCGACAGAAGGATCATGCAGACTTCCTGTTCGTCTATGTGCGCGAAGCTCATCCCACGGATGGCTGGGTTCTGAAATCCAACGAAAAGGCAGGCGTCGTGATCGCTCAGCCAAAGACGTTTGAAGAACGACAAAAGGTGGCGAGCCAGTGTGCGGCCATGCTGAAACCGAATATCCCATTCCATGTGGACGATGTCACAGACACGGTTGGCAATGCTTACAGTGCGATGCCGGCGAGATTATATGTGATCGATTCAGCAGGCAAGGTGGCTTACAAGAGTGGTCGTGGCCCATTCGGATTCAAGCCGGAGGAAATGGAGCAGGCTCTGCTGATGCTGCAACTGGAAGAAGGAGCCGCGCAATGAGCCTGTGGCATCCAGCTTCACTCTGTACCTCTTCTCCAGATTCATCACGGTTTCGCGCGGTCGTGCTGGTCGCCATCATTTGTACGTTTGGTGGTCACAGCATTACGGCCGATGAAGGGCTCAACTGTAAGATGGAAACTCAACAGACGAACGTCGATCCGGCGATCAAGATTCTCTCCGATGCTGAAGCCTGGGAACGACTGCCGAAAACGGTATCCGGCGGCGGCCAGCCTCTTCCCATCTGGGCTCGCGCGGTCGCTGTGCATTTGCCTCGAACGGCCGCAGCGATGCTGGAACTGGATTATGCTCAGCGAACCGCCAGCCCGGTGAATCCTGTCCTGCGAGCCAAGATGCGCTGGGTTGTCGCCAATGCGAACCACTGTGAATATTCAAAGTCGTACGCGATTGCAGACCTGAAACGGGCCGGTGCCAATGATGCCGTGATTTCTGTGCTCACGGGGCCGACCGACAAGTGGCCCGAAGCCGATCGCAAGCCGCTGGAGTTTGCTCGACTGCTGACCGTCGCCGCGCCGACCATTCCGGATCAGCTGTTTGAAGATCTTCGCAAGGAATACAGTGAGAACCAGGTAGCATCGATGGTGCTGCTGGCAGCGTATGGAAATTTCCAGGATCGCATTGTGCTGGGTCTCCAGCTGCCGATGGAGCAGGGCGGGCCCCTGGAGCCGCTGGATGTGGAATTCGTCGAAGGAGCGTTGCAGATGGCTCCGTTGATTCCTCCCAATGGTCCATTGCCAGTGCTGAATGCCAACGGAACCGATGTGGTTGCTGACGATGCTGACTGGGCTTCCGTCACGTACGACGAACTGCAGGGTCGGCTGGAGAAGCAGCGTGATCGCAAACCGCGACTGCCGATTCCCACGTGGGAACAGGTGAAGGCGAAGCTTCCGCCCAACATGACCGTCCGGCCAACCAGGATTGTCTGGAGCCTGATGACCTATGGATACGCGGCGGAGTTGCAGGTTCCATGGAGCACTGCGACTCGCACGATGTGGGCCGAACGTCCTGGTGATCGAGTCTTCGAGGAAAGTCTCTTCTGGATTCAGACGCGTGCCATCGAATGCAACTACTGCATGGGTCACTGCGAAATGCTGCTGGAAGTCGCGGGACTGGACAAACAGACCGTCGCCGATCGTACTCGTCGTCTGGCCGGCACGGACTGGTCCGCGTTTCCGCCGGAAGAACAGCGAGCTTACGCGTATGCCAGAAAGCTCAGCAAGGAACCATGGACTCTGACGAAGGAGGACTATGTCACGCTCGAAAAGGACCTCGGTCCCGAAGTGGCCATGTCCACCTTCTGGTGGCTCTGCCGAGGCCTCTACATGACTCGCATCTCCGACGGCTTCCAACTGCCGCTGGAGAGAGAGAACGTGTTCGGGCCCTGAGTGGCCGTCACTCTCCGAGTGACGACCCTGCGATTCTCAATCGGCTTACAACAATCACACGATGTTTGTCAGAGCAATGCTGACCCTGGAATCGCAAGGCATCACTCAGAGAGTGATGGCGACTTTGCGGCATCCCGTGGTGCGTAGCGGGACAGCATGGCGGGGAGAAGGACGAGGTCGCCGAAGAGGGCGGCGGCGATGGTGAGGACTCCCATGGTGGCAAAGATGTGATGATCGCGTGAATCACTGAAGGCGACCGTTCCGAAACCGGCGACGAGCACGACCGTCGTCATCACCATCGCCACTCCGGCATTCCCGAAAGCTCGGCGAATGGCGAGGTCGATGTCGCCTGTAAGTTCTCGCTCTTCCACGAAACGTGTCAGAAAGTGAATCGTGTCGTCGACAGCAATGCCCAGGCAGACCGTGAAGGCACACACGCTGACCAGTTCCAGCGCATAGCCTGACCACACCATCCAAACTCCGGCCAGGGCCAATGGAAAGACGTTGGGAATAATCGAGATCAGTCCCAGTCGAACGGATCGATACGCGATCCCCAGAACGACAAAGATGATGACAGCCGCACTGCCCAGACTTGCGGCAAGGTCTACCACGATCTGATACAGATTCTTCCAGCGCCAGACGGCGTCGCCTTCCAGTTCCAGCGTGAAGTTGGGGTGTCGCTCCTGGATCTCGGCAAGCCCCTTTTCGACGCGTTCAAAGACGGGGCCATAGTGAGCAATGCCGAGGTCCTGAACGCGGAATCTCACGTTTGCCGTGCGAGGTTCCGGACGATAGTACGATCGCTTCAGCTGAGGCGGCAGCAGCTCCAGCATGCCCATTCGTTCAGAAGCAGGACCAGTTCCAGGCAGGGCATCGACGAGGGTTCGAATCGAAAGCGGATAGCCAATCTCCTTCTCCTTCCGGAGCAGATCATCCACCTCAATCACCGTCTCCAGAATCTCGGGTGAATCATCCGGGACACTGCTGTTCCATGTCAGTTCCACATCCGACGATTCGAGTCCTCCCAGAACCTGATCCAGGTGATTCAGGGCCTGGTACGCTTCACTGTGCTCGGGCAGTGAATTCGAACGTCGTTCATCGGGTCGCAAAGTCAGAGACACACCAGTCATAAGCAGCGTCGACACGATGCCGGCGGCACTGATGTATTTGGGGTAACGAAGGACCCATTCAATCAGGCCGCTGATCTTCGACAGATTGCGGTCGATGAGGCTCTTCTCAATGCCTTTGTGAATGTTGCGTCCGACCCATGTCGAACATATCAGAGGAATGATCCAGGCGACCGCGAAGAATGTCAGAGTCACCCCGATGACGCTGCACCAGCCGAATTCCTGAACCCACTTGTTATGAGCCAGCACCAGGGAACCAAGTCCGATCGCCGTTGTCAGCGATGTCAGCATGCACGCAAATCCGACCTGCTGCAATGATTCGCGCGCTGCTTCGCGTTCGGACATTCCGGAGGCTCGCAGTTTTCGAAGCAGCACCATCAGATGCACGCCGTCGGTCAGTCCCACAAGACTCACGAGCACCGGCAGAATAACGTCGTTGAACGGATTATCCTGCAGGTTGAAGAACTTCAAAAAACCCAGCGTCCAGAAAACTCCGGTTATCGGAGCCAGCGACACAATCAGCACGGCTCGAAAGCCACGAAACAGCACAACCGCCATCACGGCGATCACGCCATAGCCGATCACCTGGTACTTCACCTGATTGGCTTCATGAGCCTGCAAGGCCGTCAGCCACGCGGGAATTGGCCCGGTGACTCGGAAGCGAACCTGGACATCCGGATGATCCGCCGCCGCTTTCTCGCACAGCTGCCGCAGACCGCTCATGTACTGATCATCGTTGCGAATAAAGTCGCGATCCATGCCGACCATCAGAAGCAGAGTCTCGCCGTCTTCCGACAAAAGCTGCCCGCCGACCAGTGGATGCTTGAGAGCCTTCTCCCGAGCCGCCGCAAATCGTTCGGCGGATGCTTCTGAACGGGGAAAGAGCGGCTCCGGCAGACCGAAGATGTTCAGCATCGGAACCCGATCCATCCACAGCACACCCGAAATATGATCCTGCTGCTCCAGCGTCTCCACGACATGACGCATCATCTTCGCGCCTTCGGGAGTGAAGAACTGTCTAGATTCCGCCACGATGATCGATTCGCCGGCGATCTGGAACACACCGCCGACGTTCGGAGCCTTCCGCTCTGGTTCCGACTTATCGTTCGACTTCTCTGCGGTTGTCTCTTCCGTGGAAACGAACAAACCGCGTACCCAGTGAGGTCGCACATGGCCGATGATCGACAGAACAGTGGTCAGCACGATCATGCCAAAGGTGAAACGCCGATGGTCAACCATCCAGACCATCGCCCGATCAAATGCTGCTTTCATTCACTCACTGCTTTGTCGTTTGAACCCAATGTAAAGCAGTTGTCCTCAACTGCTTCCCAGTTCCTTATCCACCCACAAGATTCTGGTTCCACCGTCTTATCCAGCCTGGCTTCCGAGCAACGTGGTGTAGCGGAACGGCGCGAGCCCTCGGGTGAGCCTGCGTCATGCATTCACCGGACGACTCGCGCCGTTCCGCTACAAAATCCTTCACATCCGCTTCAAAGCCCGATCGGTCCCTTGAACTTTCGCTCGCCCACTTTGCGAACCTCCTCGCGGCTGGCGTTGTTGTCACCATTGGCATCGAATCGTTCAAAGTTGCGACGCACGGCCAGCGGAACTTCCGTCTTCAGGACCTGACCGTCTTTGTTCACATCAAGATCCTCGAAGAACTTGTCGACGAACGCCTGAATGCGAGTTTCACGGTCAACCTCCGGCAGCGAGGTTGGGTTGGCCGAAGAAGCGGTTCCTCGGCTTGCTCGTCCGGACGATTTCTTCTTCGCATTGACCGGCTCAGCGACTTCCAGAAAAACGACGGCCATTTCTTCCCAGGTCTGATCGCCCCACGTAACCCATTCGTTCGGATCCGGATTCGCTGGGTTCGCAGTGGAATTATCGAACGTGACTTTGAAGTTCACGCTGCGAAGAGTCTCCAGCGGAATCTGGTCGGCCCAAACGTACGAATGCTGCCAGTTGAAGTCGTAGTGAGGAACATTCAGCAGCAGCTCTTCGCCGGTGCTCGTCTTCGCGCTCAGCTGAAACGACTTTCCTCGCAGATGCATATGAGGAGCCGCGGACATCAGCACACCTTCGTTCGGCAGCCAGCGAACCTTGCCGGATACTTCATGAGCCGCCGAATTCGGTGGGATCTCAAACTCCTGATCAATGCCAATCGCCGTCAGCACTTCATGAGTGACAGTCGAAGCGTCGCAGAAGTTGAGCCCGATCTTCGTCAGGTCAGACTGCTCACGACCATTCGGCGTGTAGTGCATCTGGAAAACGATCTTCGATCCCGCCGGAACCTTGCGAGCATATCCCGTGGGCAGCGGAATGATGCGTTGTCCCGGGACGTAGGCGGTCAGCCAGCCGACGCCTCGAAATTCCGAACCGTCCGGCGGGCGAATGAACGCAATCGCATGGTGCACGACGCTGCGATTGCCAGGAACAATCTGAGCTTCGCTGACCCACTTGTCTTCTGTGAATCCCGGATCCACGACAAAGTACTGATAGTCCACAGTTCCTTCGGCGGGCACAGTGAACGGACGATTTCGCATCTCCACGATGACATCCGGAGCATGCTGCAGATGCCATTCCTTCGCTTCCGGATACTCAATCTTCGCCGCAGTCTCAGCACCGATCGGCATTCCCTGTTCGACCCACGTGCGGAAGATCTTTCGGTCTTCGTCCGACATGCGTCGCTCGTTGGCCACGGGACGTCCGCCGGAACCATGCCATGGCGGCATTCGCCCGTTGTCGATGGTCTCGAGCATCGTGTCGGCCCAGCCTTCGACTTCCGCAAAGGTCTCCATCGAGAATGGTCCGATGTCGCCGGTTCGATGACATTCCAGGCAATTACGTTTCAGGACGTCGGACACCTGACCGGCCCACGTGAAGCTCTTTTCGGTCGTCGATGGCGTCGCTGGTTTTCGGCGTCGCCCGATGATGCAGCCGGCGGCTTCCGTCTTCGCAACCGAGACTGGCTTTCCAGCCAGGACTTCGTCGACCGCCATCTTCAGATCCGCACGAGACGCAGCGGGACGCGCAATCCCGGGAAGGTACTGGTCGTCAACTCGTCCCTGATAACACACTTCCAGCCGTTCGTTCAGCACAAACACTTCCGGAGTCCGCTGAGCGTTATACGCTTCGACGATGGCTCCGGATTCATCTCGCACGACAGGGAACGTCGGCTTTAGCTGGTCGCAGAACTTTTTCACGTCGTCCATGGAATCCTGGCGATTGCCATTCACGCCGATGAAGCGAACTCCCTTGCTGCCATATTCATCCGCCAACTCGGACAGCCGCGCCGTGTAGAGCTGCACGACGGGACATTCGCTGCCAAGGAAACAGACGACGGTGACTTTCGCCGTGGCATCCACCTTGTGAAGCGTTCCGGAGGCATCCGGAAGTTCAAAGAAAAGTTTCCCATCACGAGCCTCGACAGGACTCATCCCAAACAGCAGTGCGGTTGAAACTAACGCAACGAACAAAAGGCTCTTTTGCATTGAGATCAAACCAGATTACGAGGTAAGCGTGGGATGCGCATCATATCAAGGTCTTGTAGCAAGGTCATTCCATGCCCGAAGCTCGTCAAGCCGCTCCGTGTCGAGGACTGTTCCATCCACGAATGTTATCGCCAGCAAAGCACGGGCGGCCGCATCATGAATACTCGTTCCCCAGGTCGAGTCATGGAATGACTCGCCTACGACCGCGCCGCGGCGAGGACAGATTCTCCGACGCTCCAGTTACGGCCGTTGCGGATGACTCTGCGGTAGAGAGTATCGCGTTCCATGGGGACTCGACCGGCTTCGCGGATCAGGCGGTGAAGCTGTTCGACCGTCATACCTTCCGGAGTCTTCGCGCCGGCGTCGTGGTAGATCAGTTCATGAACGACCGTCCCGTCGATGTCGTCAGCACCGTAGCTCAATGCCAGCTGCGCAGTCTGCTCACCGAGCATAATCCAGTAGGCTTTGATGTGGTCGAAGTTGTCCAGCATCAACCGAGCCAGCGCCATAGTTCGAAGGTCCATCTGAGCATCCGGCTTTCGGATGTTTGACAGTTCCGTGTTGTCCGGATGGAAGGCCAGAGGAATGAAGGTCTGGAAGCCGCTGGTTTCGTCCTGAAGATCTCGCAGGCGAATCAGATGATCGATTCGGTGCTTTGCCTTTTCGACATGACCATACAACATCGTGGCATTGGAACGCAGTCCAAGCGAATGAGCCGTTCGGTGCACATCGAACCAGACATCGCTGTCGGCCTTGTGCTCACAGATCTGCCGACGGACTTCTTCGTCGAAGATCTCCGCGCCGCCGCCAGGCATGCTGCCCAGTCCTGCTCCGACCATCTGCTCGAGCACCCACTGGAGAGGCTTCTTGGTGATGAAGCTGAACCAGAAAATCTCCACAGGAGTCCACGCCTTGATATGAATCTCCGGGCAGGCTTCGTGGATCACTCGAACGACATTCAGGTACCAGTCGAAACTCTTCTTGTGATGCAAACCGCCGACGACGTGAATTTCCGTCGCCCCGGCCGCTCGACCTTCCAGCACGCGTTCTCGAATCATGTCGTCGGTGAACGTGTACGCCTTTTCGTCCTTCAAGTCAGCTCGAAACGCACAGAACCGGCAGCGGTAGACGCAGACGTTTGTCGGGTTCAGATGGATGTTGGTGTTGTAGTACGCGATGTTGCCGTTCTTGCGTTCACGAACAAGATTCGCGAGCCGTCCCAGAGTATGCAGTTCGGCCTGCTCATCCAGCAGTACGCCATCGTCGAACGTCAGTCTTTCGCCCGCGTGCACTTTGTCCGCGATGGCTCGAATCGACGGGTGATCCATTGTGAGTGTCATGGTTTATCGATCCAAAGGTCAATGCAGCCAAGCACCAGAATACCAAAGCTGATGATGGCGTTGACATTGAAGAAGGCAATGTTAACTCGAGTCAAATCGTCAGGACGTACCAGCGAATGCTCATACAGAAGCAACAGGCTGATGACGACGATGCCAGCCAGAAAGATCCAGCCCAGCGCTGCTATTTTCCACAGCACAAGCAGCATCGCAATCGTCAGCAGATGACTGACAAACGCAATTCGCAGAGCTGAGGGAATTCCGAATCGGGCCGGGATACTGTTCAGCTTCTGGCTGCGATCAAAGTCCGCGTCCTGACAGGCGTACAGAATGTCGAATCCGCCGACCCAGAAGAAAATCACGCCGGCCAGGGCAGCCGGCACGATCGAGAATTCATCACGCACCGCGATCCATGCGGCAATCGGTGACAGCATCAAAGCGGCAGACAACCAGTAGTGGCACAGACTGGTGAACCGTTTTGCCAGCGAATATCCCAGGAGAAACAACAGCACCGGAACGGAAAGCCGCACAGGCCACTGCTTGGGAAAGAACAACGTCGTCGCGGCCACAAACAAAAGACTCATCACGATCGTGAAGATCCAGACGGCTCGAACGGACAACAGCCCGGCCGGAATATGACGCTTCGCCGTTCGAGGATTTCCGGCATCGATCTTCCGATCGACCAGCCGATTGAAGGCCATCGCCGCCGATCGAGCGGTCACCATACAGACAAGAATCCCCGCCAGGTCCCGCCATCGAAACACACTGTCCGGCTGACTCCACGCAATCACCGCCGCCAGCAACGCAAAAGGCAGGGCGAAGATCGTGTGGCTGAATCGAATCAGCTCAAGAAAATGACGAACGGAGGACATCGGGTTTTCGGTTTTCGGTTTTCAGAGTTAGCGGAACGGCGCAAGCCGTCCGGTGCCGCGTAACCGGAGGGCTCGTGCCCTTCCGCTATTCGGATTGGCCCCAGCTTTCCGCTTTCGGCTTTCCGCTTTCAACCAGACCGCAATTCACGACCCGATGTAACGGGCGTAAAGGCTTCTGGCAACTGCGGGGTCGCTGGTTCCCCGGATGATGGCTCGACCGTCAGGAAAAACGGTCATTTCATAGGGCTCGGCACCCTCCGAATCCGTCTCCGGTTTGGGAACGGTCAGGCGGATCAGAAATCCATTCGCGACGACTTTCCCCGAGGATCGCAGCTTTTCCGCCAGTTCCGGCAGGCTCAGGGACGGGCGTTCCGCAGGAGTCACCTGAACGGCATTTCGCCCGCAGAGGATCGTCGATGCTGCTCGCTGAGTCCCGTGCAGCCACAGCCGTTCGCCTCGACGACACGCCGGGCAATCGGTGGAATCCCGAAGCGTGCTGAGATCAATCGTCCGAAACGATCCGTTCCAGACATCCACAATCAGCAGCTGACGATTCACGCTGTCCGCATGTCCCGTCAAAATCTTCAACGCCAGCGCGGCCTGAACGGAAGCGACTACTCCAATGGCCGGCCCGAGCACTCCTGCCGTGTCACACGTTTCGGTTGTTCCAGGCGGGGGAGGCGTGGCCATCAGACATCGAAGACAGGCCGTCTTCCCTGGAACCACTGGCATGACCTGACCACTGGCTCCCGTGCAGCCGGTGAAGATCCAGGGAATCCCCAGCTCCAGCGACACATCGTTGATCAGGTATCGAATTTCAAAGTTGTCGGTTCCGTCCAGAATCAAATCGCGATCACGAGCAAACTCGGTGATATTGCCAAAGTCCACATCGGCCACAATGCTCTCAATCGTGACCTCGGAATTCACCAGACTCAGACGACGCTGCGCCGCCACGGCCTTCGGCAGATGTTCGGCCACATCCTGCTCAGTGAACAGAACCTGTCTCTGGAGATTGCTGAGTTCCACGAAGTCACGATCGACGATTCGAACATGCCCCACGCCAGCGCGCACCATTGCATCGGCCAGCACGCAACCCAAAGCACCGCAGCCCACCAGCAGAACCTTCGATTCCCCCAGCCGCCGCTGCCCCTCGACACCAATCCCGGCAACCAGCATCTGCTTGTGATAACGACCTGAAATCACTGTCCCCCGTCCCCCAAAAATCGGCTCTCCGCTTTGCTCTTCCGGCTCTCCGCTTTCCGCTCTCCGCTTTCCGCTTTGCCGCTCACCGCCCCAGAAACCGCCTCACCACATTTGCGGTGATGCGTGAGATGGCATCATCGACCGGCAGCGAAGCAACATAGTTGATTGAGCCAACGGAAAATACCTGGCCGCCGGACGGTGTGTCGAAGATCACCATTTCCGCGCCGCCGTCGTCGGGGTTCAGTCCGCGGGCCAGCACGTGAGTATTCGCGGGGGAACTTGCGGACCGCTTGTCGGTTTCATGCCCGGAGGCTCCGCCGGGACAGCGTTTGTGCAGGCTTGCTTCGCCGAAAAGCTCAGCGTTCTTCAGGCCTGTTCCTTCAAAGACCCAGTGATCCGCATCGACCGTTTGATACGGCGCGCCGGTCATGGCTCCGGAGGGCGTGAAGACGACGCCCAGCAGGCTGGCTTCTGATTCATGACGCACGGCAAACCGGCTGTCGCGTCCTCCCATGCCGCTGCTCCAGAGCGACGCGATGCTGCCGTTGTGAACGGTCATCGAGTCATTCTCATTCAGCTCCACTTCGCAGTTCAGGCCGTTACCGCCGAGATACATCAGGCGGCCCCCCTGTTCGAAGACCCAGGTCTTGAGCCGATCGTACATCCGCCGAGTCCAGTATTCGGGATGAACGCAAATGATCAGAATATCGTAGGCCGCAAGATCCAGCGTGCCGTCGTCCAGTTGAGTTTCCGCGTAGTAGTCGTAGGCGAAGTTCTCTCGTTCCATCCAGCCGAGCAATCGCCATTCGGCCGGAGCCAGATGACACGCCTGACGACCTTCAATCGGATCGGTGATACGTTCTTCAAAGTCGATGTGGCAGAATGGTTCTGGCCGCTCGAACGACAGAGGACCATACTCCGCGTAACCCCATGTGCCATGCTCCGCGTCAATGTATCGTCGCAGCTCCTGACGCGAATTCACGGTCGGTGTCGGAGGCAGCTGGTCCGCATGAATATAGTTACTGCGTCCTCCAAATGCGTTATAAGCATTCCATGTGATGTTCGACGCCAGAACCGCAATGCGCGAATCCGGTTGCCGCGGTGCGACGATCCAGGGAAAAGAAAACTGTCGACCCGAACGCGTGGCAGCTCGAAAATAATACAGACCACTTCGATCCGGAGCTTTCACAAACTGCCGATGTGTGGGCGATACATAGCCGACCTTGTTCCATTCACAACCGGTCTGAGTATAGTCGCCATCCGGAGTCACCTGCATCGTAGCTCGCGGTCCATGTTCATCGTGCCAGCCAAGCGGACGGATCAGTTCCGGTTCCCAGCCGTAACGCCACAGTTCCAGTCGATACTGCTCCACCGAGTGAACTCGAAACTCAGACTCTTCACCCGCCTGAACCCACTTCGGCCACGCATAACCCAGCAGCCCGTCACTCAACAGGCGAAACTGATGAGGCTCCGAAGACGGCACGCGAACACGAGTCACCTTCGAACCATATCCGGCTTTCTGCAGGATGACTCGATAGTCTCCTGGTGGCAGTTCGGCAAACACAGCACCACTGGCCCGCGATCGCGCTTCCCACGATTGTCCCTGGTCGTTGATGAACTCCAGCGCGACATCAGCAAGCGCCACGTAACGTTCATCGCTGACGTAACCGATTCTGGTCATCGCGCGCCTACTTCTTCAAAGAGTCTCGAATGAATGCGGGCCGATTGGTCGTGATGCCAACAACGCCAAGATCCCTATAGAACAGTGCATCCTGAGGTTCATCCAGAGTCCAGACATGGAATTCTCGCAGTCCGCGCTGTTTGAGGGTGTTCAGGAATTCCGCAGTGACCACTTCACGCCGACCTTGAAGCCCGATCCCATCGGCTCCGGTGGCCTGAAGAGTCTCCGCAACTTCCTCGGCCGTCGGAGCCCATACACCGGTGGCTTTGTCCTGCTTGAATCCTGTCAGCCAGTGAGTTCTGATCGCAGGCAGTTGCTTCTTCACGGCAATCACCGTTTCGCGATTGAACGCGATGATCAGAAGATTGGTAGTGGCAGGTTTGAGCCGATCCAGTTCTGCCTTGAGCAACGGCACAATCTCCGGACCGGTTTTGAGTTCGATGACGAACAGCTTACCTTTGGGAATGACGGCCATGACGTCCGCAAACATCGGTATCGGCTCACCCTTGAATCGAGCATCCTTCCAGCTTCCGTATTCCAGCTTGCGAAGTTCAACGAGTGTCGAATTCGCAACGACCAGATTCGTGCCCGCGGTACGCTTCGTGTCTTTGTCGTGGATGCAGACGATGTGCTGATCCTTCGTCACATAGAAATCCCCCTCGACGCCGTCAGCCCCCTGCGCCCACGCCTCCTTGAACGCCGCAATCGTATTCTCCGGCGCGTCATACGAAGCTCCTCGATGAGCCACAATGACCTGCCCCTGAGCCACCGACGCTGCCATCAGAACGAACAAAGCAGTCCTGAAGAAGTTGCGAAATGAAGACATCAAACCCATCGAATGCTCTCGCACGAAATACACCAAACCCATGATTAACGAGTCGATCCGCAAAGGATCACCATGATGAAGACCAGTCGAGACAAGCCTCCCCGCCGCCCCACGAATTCCCCGCATGGTAACGCTTCATGCACTGAAAAGCCCGTGTACCCAAAAGGCTCAA